>NZ_JBSFNC010000010.1:0-89433 GCF_053586895.1 Amycolatopsis sp. NPDC003731
ACTCATTCGGGACGTCAGAGGTCCCGAATGAGTCATTCGCGACGTTCGCCGGGCGCTCAGGCCGCGCGCAGGGCGTCGCGGAGTTTCACTTTCGCGCCGGTGCGCATGACGGCGTTCCGGTAGATCCGCGCGGCAAACCAGATCAATACCGGAATCAGCAGCACCACCAGCCCCACCGACACCACGGCTTCCCACACGGGCACCCCGCCCATGGCCAGCCGCATCGGCATCAGCGTCGGCGAGAACACCGGGATCACCGAAAGCACCTCGACGAACGTGTTGCCCGGATCCGACGGCAGCACCGAAATACCGATCACGTACCCGGCGATCACGAACATCAGCGCCGGCGTCGTCACGCCGCCGACGTCCTCCTGGCGCGAAACCAGCGCCCCGAGCGCGGCGAACACGATCGAGTACATCAAGAACCCGAGCAGGTACCAGACGATCAGCCAGACGACCGTGCCCACCGCCGCCGAGACGGAGATCGTCAGCACGTCGGTGGCCAGCGCGGTCACCACCCCGCCGACGCCGATCACGACCATCTGGATCAGCCCGACCGCTCCGATGCCGAGCACCTTGCCCGCCATCAGCTGCCACGGCTTGATCGTCGACAGCAGCAGCTCGACCACGCGCGAGGTCTTCTCCTCGACGACGCCCTGCGCGACGATCTGGCCGTTCATCAGCAGCGACATGTAGATCAGGATGCCGGCGATGATGCCCAGCACGAGCTGCTGGCCGTTGTAGTCGTAGGGCTGCTCCAGCGGCGGGTCCTCGACGAACTTCGCCGAGGCGACAGCTTCCTGGAACCGGGCCGGGTCCCCGCCCAGCGCCGCGACCTGCTGGCTGACCGCCACCTGCTGCGACAGCACCTGCAGGACGTCCTTCAGGTTGCCGTCGAGGTCCTTCTTCACCTGGACGTGCAAGCTCTTGCCGTCGCCGGTGAGCAGCGCGTCGAGCGAGCCGTCGGCCAGCTTGGCGCGCCCGGCGGCCTCGTCGGCGACCGGGATGACCTCGACGGTCTCGCCGATCGCCTGGCCGGTCGCCTTCAGCGGCGCCGAGAACCCGGCGGTCGCCGGGGTGTAGCCGACCTTCGAGTCGGCGCCGCCACCGGAGAACAGCTTGATCGCCAGGATGCCGACCACGATCAGCAGCAGCGTGACCGCGGTGCTGATCCGGTAGGCCTTCGACTTCAGGCGGGTGCTGATCTCGCGCGAGGCGACCAGGCCCACCGCCGCCGCGGGGCTCATCCGGACGTCCGGAGCCGGGGTGGTCATGCCGGAACCTCCTGGTGGGTGACGACGGAGCGGAACAGTTCGGTCAGTGACGGCTGCTCGCGGGCGAACTCGCGGACCGGCCCGGTGGCCAGCGCCGCCTTGAGCACGGCCTGGTCGTCGGCGTCCGCGCCCAGCTCGAGCTCGGTCACCGCGCCCGTCCGGCCGAGCACCTTCACCCCGGGCAGGCCGTCGGCCCACCCGTCGGCGGCCTCGGGGACGTCGACCCGCAGCCGCAGCGCGCCGCCGGCGCGCAGCTCGTCGACCGTGCCCTTGGCGACCATCTGTCCACTGCGGACGATGCCGACCCGGTCGCAGAGCCGTTCCACCAGATCGAGCTGGTGACTGGAGAACACGACCGGCACCCCCTCGGCCGCCTTTTCCTTGAGCACCTGGCTCATCACGTCGACCGCGACCGGGTCGAGGCCGGAGAACGGCTCGTCGAGCACCAGGATCCGCGGCTCGTGCACCAGCGCCGCGGCCAGCTGGACGCGCTGCTGGTTGCCGAGCGAGAGCTTCTGCACCTCGTCGTCGCGGCGGCCGGCGACGCCCAGCCGTTCCGTCCACTTGGTCACCGACGCCTGCGCGTCGGCGGCGGGCATGCCGTGCAGCCGCGCGAGGTACGTCAGCTGCTCGGCCACCTTCATCCTCGGGTAGAGGCCGCGTTCTTCGGGCATGTAGCCGATGTGGCGGCGCGTTTCGTGCGTCACGGGCGCGCCGTCGTAGCGGACTTCGCCGGCGTCGGCGGAGAGCACGCCGAGCGCGATCCGCATGGTCGTGGTCTTGCCAGCGCCGTTGCTGCCGACGAAGCCGAACAATTCGCCCGGACGGACGTCGAAGGTCATTTCGCGCAGGGCGACCACGTCGCCGTAGCGTTTGGAGATCCCGTCTATTTCCAAACCGGTCATTCCGGTTCCCCCGTTCTCGTGTGGCCCCGATCCTAGGCAGTGCGTACACGCGCCGCCTACCCTCGCGCGTTGCCGCGAGGGGCTACCAAAGTTGCGGGCACGTAGGATCGCCTCCGCCATGGATGGAACCACCGCCCCGCGCCGGGTGCCGAAGCACCACGGACTGTCCGCGAAGACGCTCCGGCGGCTGGAGCACGCGTCCGGCAGCCTGGCGAGCGCGAGCATCTCGGTGATGGAGCGGCGGCTGCCCTGGTTCGCCCGGCTGCCCGCCGACCAGCGCGCGAGCGTCCTGCTGATCACCCAGGCCGGGGCCGCCGGGTTCGTCGACTGGCTGCGGGACTCCAAAGAGGCGCTGAAGCTCACGACCGAGGCGTTCCGCGACGCGCCGGCCGAGCTTTCGCGGTGGATCAGCCTCCGCCAGGCGGTCGGCATGGTGCGGCTGGCCATCGAGGTGTTCGAGGAGCAGCTGCCCGATTTCGCCGCGAACGAAGCCGAACGGGCCGCGCTGATCGAAGGGATCCTGCGCTACGGCCGGGAAATCGCCTTCGCGGCGGCGAATTCCTACGCGGCGGCGGCGGAAGCACGCGGCGCCTGGGACGCCCGCCTGGAGGCGCTGGTCGTCGACGGCATCGTCCGCGGCGACGCCGAGGAGTCGGTGCTCTCCCGGGCGACGGCGCTGGGCTGGGACCCCACGGCGGCGGCGACGGTGCTGGTCGGCAACCCGCCGTCGGAGGACCCGCCGACGGTGGTGTTCGAGGTCCGCAGCCGCGCGGCCCGCGTCGGGCGTCCGGTCCTGCTGTCGGTGCAGGGTTCCCGGCTGGTGGTCGTGGTGGGCGGCCCGACCGACGGCGGGGTGAAGGAGCGGGAGATCCTGACCCGGATGTCGGTGGCGTTCGCCGACGGCCCGGTGGTGGCCGGCCCGACGGTGCCGACGCTGGCGGAGGCCCACCACAGCGCGACGGAGGCGTTGTCGGGGCTGCGCGCGGTGGTCGGCTGGCCGGGCGCGCCCCGCCCGGTGCGCTCGGGCGACCTGCTGCCCGAGCGCGCGCTGTCCGGGGACGCGGAGGCCGAGCGCCTGCTGGTGGACACGATCGCGCGCCCGCTGGAGGAGGCCGGCCCGACGTTGCAGCGCACGGTGGAGGCGTACCTGGAGAGCGGCGGCGTGCTGGAGACGTGCGCGAAGACGCTGTTCGTCCACCCGAACACGGTCCGCTACCGGCTGCGCAAGGCCGCGGACCTGACCGGCTGCCAGGCGACCGACCCGCGCGACGCGCTGGTGCTGCGGATCGCGCTGACCGTCGGACGGCTGGCGCGCGCCCGCGGCCTCTGGTGATGTCGAGAACCCGGCGCCGGCTTCGTCTCAAGGGCAGGAGCGGCCACCCGGCCGCGTGACCTGGGAGAAACCCATGACGATCCAGCGGATGGACAACGTCGGCGTCGTCGTCGACGACCTGGCGGCGGTGACGGCGTTCTTCGTCGCCCTCGGCCTGGAGCTCGAGGGCGAAGCGACGGTCGGCGGGCCGGAGGTCGACAGCCTCGTCGCGCTCGAAGGTGTGCGGTGCGACCTGGCCGTGGTGCGCACGCCGGACGGCCACGGGCGGCTCGAACTGATGAAGTTCCACGCGCCGGTGGCTCCGGCCGCCGGGGCCGCCGAGCCGGTCAACGCCTTTGGGATGCGCCGCATCATGTTCGCCGTCGAGGACCTCGGCACCGTCCTCGCTCGCGTGCGCCCGCACGGCGCGGAGCTCCTGGGCGAGGTGGTCGAATACGAGGGCAGCCACCGGCTCGCCTACGTCCGCGGTCCCGAGGGCCTCATCGTCGCGCTCGCCGAAAACCTCCGCTGACCCACTGGGAAAGGACACCTCATGGCCGTCGCCGACGACCTCGACCGCGCCACCGATTCCACCGACCCGCAGTGGGCGTGGGTGGCCGAACAGACCCGCGCCTACCTGGCCTCCGGCGGCGCCGTGGGCCACGAGTCGAACGGCCTGCGCACGCTCATCCTCGTCACGACCGGCCGCCGGACCGGGGTGCCCCGGCGCACGTGCTTGATCTACGGCACCGCGGGGGACGACTTCGTGGTCGTCGCGTCCAAGGGCGGCGCCGACGAGGATCCCGCGTGGTTCAAGAACCTCCTGGCCGAACCGAGCGTCGGCGTCCAGGTCGGCCCGCGCCGGTTCACCGCCCGCGCCCGGCCGGCCTCCGCGGCCGAGCGCGGTCCGCTGTGGACCACGATGGCGGGCCTCTTCCCGCTCTACGACGAGTACGCGCGCAAGACCGATCGCGTCATCCCGGTCGTCGTGCTCACCCCGCAGGAGTGAGCCTTCCCGAGACGGGCGTCACGTGATGGACTTAACAGCGAAAGGTGATTGAACCCGACAAGGCTT
The DNA here is from genome assembly GCF_053586895.1 of Amycolatopsis sp. NPDC003731. Lineage (NCBI taxonomy): Bacteria > Bacillati > Actinomycetota > Actinomycetes > Pseudonocardiales > Pseudonocardiaceae > Amycolatopsis > Amycolatopsis sp. NPDC003731. The sequence continues at coordinate 4,567 of NZ_JBSFNC010000010.1, forward strand.
CCGGGTTACGCGCGAGCTTCTGCGGCGCGTCTTTGGAGGGTTCCGACAAAGACGTCGCACAGACACTGTGAACGTCGGCATCCCGGGGAACGCCCTCCGCCGTGTTGTCTTGAAGGGTGACAGCAGCAGTCCTCGCTCCCGGCCAGGGGTCCCAGGCCCCCGGTATGTTCACGCCCTGGCTCGACCTCGACGGCGCGCGCGAGCGCGTCGCGCAGTGGTCCGAGCGCGCCGGGCTCGACCTGCTCCGCCTCGGCACCGAGTCGGACGCCGACGAGATCCAGGACACCGCGATCGCCCAGCCGCTGATCGTCGCGCTGTCGCTGCTCACCTTCGAGCACCTCCAGGCCACCGCGCCGGTGCCCGCGGACGCGCCGGTCGCCGGCCACTCCGTCGGCGAGCTCGCGGCCGCCGCGATCGCCGGGGTGCTGAAGCCCGAAGACGCCGTCGCGCTCGCCGCCGTCCGCGGGGCCGAGATGGCGAAGGCGTGCGCGCTGGAACCGACGTCGATGGCCGCGGTCATGCTCGGGGACCCCGAGCAGGTCGTCGCGTGGCTCGGAGAGCAGGGCCTGACCGCGGCGAACCGCAACGGTGCCGGCCAGATCGTCGCCTCCGGTGCCGCCGACGCGATCGCGAAGATCGTCGCCGAGCCCCTCGAAGGCACGAAGATCCGCGCCCTCAAGGTCGCCGGCGCGTTCCACACGCCCTACATGGCGTCCGCCGAAGAGGCGATGCGCGCCCACGCCGCCGAGCTGACCCCGGCCGACCCCACCCGCCCGCTGCTGTCCAACGCGGACGGTGCCGTCGTCACCAGCGGGGCCGAGTACCTGGCGCGGCTGGTCTCCCAGGTCACCCGCCCGGTCCGCTGGGACCTGACGATGGACGGCCTGGTCTCCCTCGGCGTCACCCGCACGATCGAACTCGCGCCCGCGGGCACCCTGACCGGCCTGGTCAAGCGGCAGCTCAAGGGCGTCGTCACCACTATCACCGCGCTGAAGACGCCGGCCGAGCTGGCGGCGCTGCGCCAGGAGGACGCCTCGTGACCGACCGACCCGCCCTGAGTCTCAACACCGGCTCCCGCGGCAGCCGCGTGCTGGGCATCGGCAGCGCGCAGCCGGAGAAGATCGTCACCAACGACGACCTGTCCCAGATCATGGAAACCAGCGACGAGTGGATCCAGTCCCGGGTCGGGATCGTCGAGCGCCGGTTCGCCGAGAAGGACGAGCTGCTCACCGACTTCGCCGTCGCCGCGGGCAAGGCCGCGCTGGAGGACGCCGGGGTCGACCCGTCCGAAGTGGACACGGTCATCCTGCCGAACTGCACCATGCCGACGCTCATCCCGAACGCCGCCGCGCAGGTGGCGGCCCGGATCGGCATCCCCAGCCCCGGCGCGTTCGACCTCAACGCCGCGTGCGCCGGGTTCTGCTACGGCCTCGGTGTCGCCTCCGACCTGATCCGGGCCGGCTCGGCGAAGAAGGTCCTGGTCATCGGCGCGGAGAAGCTCACCGACTCCGTCGACCCGGTCGACCGGGCCAACGCGATCATCTTCGCCGACGGCGCGGGCGCCGCGGTGGTCGGCGCCTCCGACGAGCCGGAGATCGGCCCGGTCTCCTGGGGCAGCGCGGGCGACCTGGTCGACCTGATCTACATGCGCGACCAGAAGTACATCTACCAGGAGGGCCAGTCGGTCTTCCGGTGGGCGACCACGAAGATCGCGCCGATCGCGATGCAGGCGCTCGAGGTCGCCGGGCTCAAGCCGTCCGATGTGGACGTGCTGATCCCGCACCAGGCCAACCTGCGCATCGTCGAGGCGATCGCGAAGAAGCTGCGGGCCAACGGCGCCCGCGACGACATGGTCGTCGCCGACGACATCAAGTACTCCGGCAACACCTCGTCGGCGTCCATCCCGCTCGCGCTGGACCACATGCGCAAGGCCGGGACGGCGAAGACCGGCGACGTGGTGCTGGCGGTCGGGTTCGGCGCGGGCCTGTCCTACGCCGGGCAGGCGTTCATCTGCCCCTGACCACCGTTACGCTCCCCGCGGGCACTCGCCCGAGGGAAACAGACCCCCAGAAAGACCGAGAAGGGAACTACCCCATGGCTGACAACGCTGAGATCCTCGCCGGCCTCGCCGAGATCGTCGAAGAGGTCGCCGGTGTGGCTCAGGACGACGTCACCGCCGAGAAGTCGTTCGTGGACGACCTGGACATCGACTCGCTGTCGATGGTCGAGATCGCCGTGCAGGCCGAGGACAAGTTCGGCGTCAAGATCCCGGACGACGAGCTCGCCAACCTGAAGACCGTGGGCGACGCGGTGAACTACGTGTCGGCCAACTCGAAGTAAGTCCTCTTCCCTCCTTGAGGAGACTCCCATGAGCAACATCGACGTCGTGATCACCGGTCTCGGCGCCACCACACCGCTCGGCGGGGACGTCACGTCCACCTGGGACGGTCTGCTGGCCGGGGCGAGCGGGGTTCGCGCGATCGAGGCCGATTGGGTCGAGGAGCTGCAGCTGCCGGTCAAGATCGGCGGTCAGCTGGCCGTCGAGCCGACCGAGGTCCTGCCCCGGGTCCAGGCCCGCCGGATGGACCGCTGCGAGCAGGTCGCGCTGATCGCCGCCCGGCAGGCGTGGGCCGACGCCGGGTACACCGAGCCGACCGACGAGCACACCGACGTCGACCCCGACCGCCTCGGCGTGTCGATCGGCACCGGGGTCGGTGGCCCGGTCACCCTGCTCACCCAGAACGACCTGTTGCACCAGCAGGGTCTCCGCAAGGTGTCGCCGCTGACCGTGCCGATGCTGATGCCGAACGGCCCGGCCGCGCACGTGGGCATCGACCTCAAGGCGCGGGCCGGGGTGCACTCCCCGGCTTCGGCCTGTGCCTCGGGTGCCGAGGGCATCGCCAGCGGCGTGGAGATGATCCGCTCCGGGCGCGCCGACGTCGTGATCGCCGGCGGCGCCGAAGCGTGCATCCACCCGATCACGCTGGCCGGGTTCGCCCAGGCCCGCACGGTCTCCACGCGCAACGACGACCCGGCGAGCGCGTCGCGGCCGTTCGACGCCAACCGCGACGGCTTCGTCCTCGGCGAGGGCGCCGGCGTGGTCATCCTGGAGCGCGCGGACCTGGCGAAGGCCCGCGGGGCGCGCGTCTACGCGACGATCGCGGGACACGGCATCACCTCGGACGCCTACCACATCACCGGCAACCACCCCGAGGGCGTCGGCCAGATCGCCGCCATGCGCGCGGCGATGAAGATGGCCGGGGTCACCGCGGCGGACGTCGGGCACGTGAACGCGCACGCGACGTCCACTGTGGTGGGTGACATCGGCGAGGCGGCGGCGATCCGCAAGGCGGTCGGCGACCACGTGATCGTGACGGCGCCGAAGGCCTCACTCGGCCACCTCGTCGGCGGGGCCGGCGCGGTCGAGGGGATCATCACGATCCTGTCGCTCTACCACGGCCTGGTGCCGGCCACCCGGAACCTGACCGACCTGGACCCGCGGGTGCAGCTGGACGTCGTCGCGGGCGAGCCGCGCAAGGTCGAGCTGACCGCGGCGATCAGCAACTCGTTCGGGTTCGGCGGCCACAACACCGCGCTGCTGTTCACCCCGGCGGCCTGACCGCCCCGGAACTGAGGAAGGGCCCGGCTCCGGCCGGGCCCTTCGTCCGTTTCAGCACTTCTCGTGTTCGGGTGGTGGCCCGCCGTCGATGGCGGCGACCTTCAGCGTCTTGCCGTCGGCCACCATCGGGATGACGAGCCGCCACTTGATGCACGGCTCGCGGAAGAACAGCGGGGCGTCCTCGACGTTCTGCCTGCTGGTGAACCCGACCAGGACGCGCAGCGAATTCCCGGACGAGCGCTCGATCCGGTAGACGAGGGCGTCGCTGTCCTCTGTGGTGCGAACGCCCTTCTTCCAGTCGCTCTGCGACTGGCCGGCGGCCCGCTCGTCGGTGACCACGGCGACCCACTGCTGGTACTGCTTGCTGTTGATGGCCGCGAAGTACTTCTGCAGCACCCGGCGCACGGCGTCGCCCTGCGGGTGCCGCTTGGCGTCGTCGGTCATCCGGACGTCGTCGTCCACCGCGGCCGGCGCGCCGACGCTGGACGGCGACGGCGTCGTGACCGCGACGGAGGTGTCGTCGACGGGCTGGTCGGGCCGGCGGTAGAGCTCGCGCGCGAGCAGGCCGCCGCCGACGGTCACGGACAGCACCACGACCACGACGGGCACCAGCCAGCGCTGGCGAGAGCTGGGGGCGGGGGTGGTCACGCGGAGAGCGTACCGGCCCCCGTCCCGGGGCTCAGCCGACCTGGTGCAGCCAGGTCACCGGCGCGCCGTCGCCGGCGTGGCGGAACGGCTCGAGCGCCTCGTCCCAGCTCGCGGCCAGGAGTTCGTCCAGCTTGTGCGCGAGGGATTCGCCGCCGCGGGTCATGCTGACGAGCGCGCGCAGCTGGTCCTCGCCCACCACGATGTCGCCGTTGGCGCTGGTCCGGCCGTGCCACAGGCCGAGGCCGGGCGCGAAGCAGAACCGTTCGCCGTCGACGCCCGCGCTGGGCTCTTCGGTGACTTCGAACCGAATCATCGGCCACGCCTTGAGGGCGGACGCCAGTTTGGCGCCGGTGCCCGCGGGCGCGCGCCAGCCGCACTCGGCGCGAAGCTGACCCGGACTGGCCGGCTGCGCCGTCCACTTCAGGTCAACGCGGGCACCCAGGGTGCCCGAAATGGCCCACTCGACGTGCGGACACACCGCAGACGGCGACGAGTGGACGTACACCACACCTCGGGTGCTGCCACGGGTGCTCACTGCTACCTCCGCTTGTTGCTCGACGAGGGACGTCTTCCCCTACGCCCTACTCCGAGCTTTCAGCGCGGGCCTCAGCGCGGCTCCCGAATGCCGCCTCCGATGCGTTGTAGCACATTCTGCACCCCAACCGTGCCGTTTGGCCACATGAACACCACAAGTCACCCGCCGCCCCACTTTCGGAGGGCACCGCGCCGTGCCGTCCCCGTGTCGCGCGGTTCGCTGCGCTGCGCGCGCTAGCGTGTTGACCCGGAACGACGAGCGGAAAGGGGCTTTCGGTGCGACTGGTGCGCCTGGAGAGGCAGCAGTCCCGGGTGGCGGACGACATCCGGGCCGCGCTGGCATCCCTGGGCCGCGGCAGCACCGTCATCGGCGGCATCGCCCTGGTGGGTGTCGGAGGCGTGACGGACCGCCCGATCGAGGCCGTGGTCCTGCTCCCCCACGGCGTGATCATCGTGATCGGCGTCGACCTCCCGGACCCGGCCCTGCGCCTGGAGGCGCCGTTGGGAGGCCCGTGGAAGGCGGACGGCTGGCCCCTGGTCGCGGACGACGATTCGGTGAACCCGGCCACGGAGGCCCTGGACGTTTCGCAGGCTTGCGAACGGCGAATTGCCGAACTGGTCCCGGGAACGGCCCCGGTGGGCACGATCGTCGCGGTGGGGCCGTACGTGGAGACGGTCGACCAGCCGGCGGCGGACCTGGCGGGCCCGGTACGAGTGCTGCACCCGACCCCGACGACGATGCTGGCGGCAACGGTGTCGTTGTGCACGGCCCACCGGCCGCGGTCGGTGGACCAGGTGCGGGCGCTGATCCGCGGTCTGGCGCCCTCGGCCCCGGAGTTTTCGGACGAAGTGCTGCTGGGCGAAGGCTTCAGCAGGTTGACGGACGACGCGCCCCCGGAGTCCCTTTGGGACGATCCCCCGGCGGTTGCTCCTGCTGCGGCTGCTTCGGCTGCTTCGGCTGTTTCGGTGGGCGTGACCGGCTGGCGGACGGAGACCCCGGCGGAGGCCACACCACCCGCCGACGCCGAACCCACCGAGGTGCTCCAGCCGGCACCGGACCGCGCAGCCGATCCCGAGGCGCGCCCGGTGTTCCCGGGCGCCACTTCGCCGCCGGCCGAACCCACCGAGGTACTCCGGCCGCCCGCGTCGGCGGAGCCGGACCGCCCCGCCGATCCCGAGGGGCGCCCGGTGTTCCCCGGCACGGAACCGTCCGGGTCCGCCGACGCCACCCGTTCGGATGGTCCGGAACCGGCTGAATCCGTTGCCGCTGAGACTGAGCGGACCGAAAACCTCCACCTGCCGTCACCGAGCGGCGAGCAGACCGCGGCTCCTGCCGACTCCGCCGATGCTGACTCCCGGCCCGCCCAGGACGAACCAACCACACCCCAGGCCCCCGAGCCCACGGCGGCGGACTCCCAGCCCGCCGCGGCCGAGCAGCTCGACCCGGAGCCCGCCCGAGCCGAGCCGGGCACTTCCCCGCAGCCAGCCGAAACCGGGCAGGCCGCGCCGCGCACCGCCGAGGCGCCCGACTCCCCATCCGCACGCCCCGCCCAAACCGGGCCAACCACTCCGCGTCCCACCGAGGCGGCGGCAGCGGGCTCGCAGACAGCCGAGCCCCAGCGGCATGTCCCGCAGGCCGCGCAAGCCGGGCCGAGCATTTCCCCACAACCGGCCGACGCCACCCAAGCCGCACCCGAGCAGCCCAACCCGCAGCCCACCGAAGCCGAGCCGGACACTCCTCCCCAGCCGACCGCCGGGCCGACCCCCACTCAAGCCAAGCCGAGCACCCCTCCCCAGCCGACCGCCGGGCCGACCCCCACTCAAGCCAAGCCGGGCATTCCTCCCCAGTCGACCGAAGCCGGGCCGACCCCCACCCAAGCCAAGCCGGGCACTCCTTCCCAGCCAGCCGAAGCCGCGCAGCCCAATCCCGCCCCCAACCCGCGGCAAGCACCCGAGCTCGCGCTGCCCTCCCCGCAGCCTTTCCCCCGCCCCCGGCCGAAGCCCGAACCCGCCACTCCGGCCCCCCGCACCGTCCGGTGGCTGCCGCTCGGCGCCATCGGTGGGCTCGTCCTCCTCGCCGTCGCCGCCATCGCCGTGGCCACCACCGGGGATGGCACCGCCGCCGCGCCCGCCCCTCCTCCCCCTGCCACCTCCCAGACCGCTCCGCCCACCACCGCCGTGCGGAGCCTCCAGTTCGCCCTCCGCGCCGCCGGTGGGGATCAAGGCTGTGCCTCGCACGCCTTCGGCGATGCCCAAGCCAGCCTTCAGCAGACCAGCTGCTCCGGCGTCAAACGCGCCAGCTACGCCGCCACCATCGACGGCCGCAACGGAGCCGTCACCGTCGGGATCGTCGCGTTCCCCGATGCCGCCCAGGCCGCCGCCTTCAAAGCCGTTGCCGATACGCCCGGCGGGGGCGGGGTCCTCGACCTCGCCACCGAGACCGGCCAGTGGGGCGCCACCCCGACGCCGCGCTTCGAGAACGCCGCCTACGCCAGCAAGCTCGATGGCTCGTCCGTGCGGCTCGTGCAGGCCGTCTGGGTGCCGGGACCGTCCACTGCGGACGATCCCGGCCTGGTCCGGGCCGCCAAGGCCGCCCTCGACCTGCCCGCCCAGTGACCCTCAGAGCCCGTACGCCTCCAGCAGCCGCAGCCAGACCTCGCTGATCGTCGGGAACGACGGCACCGCGTGCCACAGGCGGTCCAGGGGCACCTCGCCCACGATCGCGATCGTCGCCGAGTGCAGCAGCTCCGAGACGTCCTGGCCGACGAACGTCACACCCAGGAGCACGTTCCGCTCCGTGTCGACCACCATCCGGGCCTTGCCCGTGTAGCCGTCCGCGTGCAACGACGAGCCCGCCACCGCGATGTCGATGTCGACGACGCGGTCCGCCGAGCCCGGGCGCGCGTCCGCGAGGCCGACCGCCGCCACCTCCGGGTCGGTGAACACCACCTGGGGCACCGCGTGGTGGTCGGCCGTCGCGGTGAAGCGGCTCCACGGCGACGGCTCCGTGAACGTGCCCGCCGCCAGGGCCGCCACCGTGTCGCCCGCCGCGCGGGCGCCGTACTTGCCCTGGTGGGTCAGCGGCGCGCGGCCCGTGACGTCACCCGCCGCGAACAGCCAGCCACCGTCCACTGCGGACACGCGGCCGGTGTCGTCGGTCTCCAGCGGGTGCCCGGGCTCGATGCCGAAGCGCTCGAGCCCGGCGGTCGCCGGACGGCGGCCGGTCGCCACCAGGAACTCGTCGACGACGAGCGTCGAACCGTCCTTCAGCGTCAACGTCGTCCCGGCGTCCCCCGCGGCCACCGAGGACACCCCCGAGTCCGTGTGCACCTGGACGCCGGCTTCGCGCAACCCCGCCAGCACGAGATCACCGGCGAAGGACGCGTTGCGCGGCAGCGGACGCGGGCCGCTGATCACCAGGTGGACCTCCGAGCCCAGCGACGCGAACGCCTGCGCCATCTCAACGCCGACCACGCCGCCACCCAGGACGCCGAGGCGCCCGGGCACCGAGGACGCCGACGTCGCTTCCCGCGAACCCCACGGCCGGATCGTGTCGAGGCCCGGGATCGGCGGCGTGCTCGGCACGCTGCCGGTGCACACGATCACCGCGTGCCGCGCGGTCAGGACGCGGTCGCCGCCGACCGTCACCTCCCGCTCACCGGTGATCTCGCCGTGCCCGCGGATCGGCTCGATGCCCGCGCCGCGGGCCCAGTCGACCTGTCCCGAGTCGTCGCCCTTGCCGGTGAACCAGTCACGGCGCGCGAACACCGCCGCCGGGTCGACCCGGTCGCCGACCGGCACACCCGGCACCCGCTTGGCGGCGGCCAGCAGATTTCCCGGCCGCAGCAACGCCTTGCTCGGGATGCAGGCCCAGTAGGAGCACTCGCCGCCGAAGCGTTCGTGCTCGACGAGGGCGACCTTCAGGCCTCCGCGAGCCGCCCGTTCCGCGGCCACCTCCCCCACCGGACCCGCGCCGATCACCACTACGTCAAAAGTCTCTCCAGGCATGGGTTCAGGTCACACCACTACGCGGGATCACGCAAGCCAGCGGCTATCCTCCGTCAGGAAGCTGCAATCACCGATCCGGCCGAAAGCAGGCGGACACGGTCCGGAGCCAATGCGCTCACCGGCACCTGTTCCGCCGTGACTGCCGTTCGGATCGGTGACGATGACACAGTCGGCGGCACCGGATGCCGTCGGGCCCGGTGCGCGCGAACACACGAGTTCGAGCACGGGAGGTTTGTCGTGGCCAGGAACACGGCTGTGCAGGTGCTGGATGATCTGACCGGCGAGCCCGCGGCGGAGACCGTCGGGTTCGGGCTGGACGGCATCGACTACGACATCGACCTCTCCTTCACCAACGCCGAAGCGCTGCGCGAACTCCTGCAGCGCTACGCCGACGCCGGACGCCGCACCGGCGGCCGCAAGAACCGCCCCCGGACCGTCCCCGGCGCGAAGAAGACCCAAGCGGAGAGAACCACCCCGAAAACGAAGGCCGTCAAGCCGAAGGCCGCCCCGGAGAAGAAGGCCGAACCCGCGAAGACCACCCGCACCAGGAAGGCCGCGGAGCCGAAGACCACCGCCCGCGCGGCCGCCCGCAAGGTGCCGACCGTCATGTTCTCGGCGGCCGAGTAAGTCCACAGTAGACGGCTCAGGCCGCGCGCTGGGCGCCGTCGGCGTGCCAGGACGGGTAGCGGTAGCGGGTGTGCAGCAACGCCCGCTGCCGCGCCAGCTCGGCCGCCGACGGCGGGCGGGGCACGAACGTCCCGAGCAGCTGCGACGCCGCCGCCCGCACCGCCGCCTCGACCGCCGGGAACCCGGGGCGCAGGCCGTGCTCGGCCAGCGACGCCACCGGGCTGCGGTGCGAGTCGAGCGGCCGCGGATCCGGCGGTGCGCTGGTCAGGTAGCGGCCGACGAGGCCGGCCGCCGTCTCGACCAGCAGCGTCGAGTGGGCCAGCAGGCCGGTCTTCGTGCGGAACACCGCGAACCCGCACAGCTTCGCGTCACCGATGAACAGCCCGCGGTCGCCGATCCGCGGCACCAGCCCGAGCTGGTCGACGGCGGCGCTCATCACCTGGCCGAGTGCCTCGAGGGGCCGGTCCGCCGGGCCGGGCAGGACCAACGTGACGTTCAGGTTGCCCGGGTCGTGGAACACGGTGCCGCCGCCGCTGGCCCGCCGCAGCACCGGGACGCCGTCGCGGACGCACTTGTCGACGCGCACTTCGCGGGCGATCCGCTGCCCGCGCCCCACCACGACGCAAACCGGGTTGCGCCAGAGCCACAGCACCGGTGACTCGGGCGCAACCCGGAGGAGCGCTTCGTCGAAAGCGAGATTCTCGGCCGGATCCGTGAACGCCGCACGAACATCCGACCCGGTCGTCATAGCGCCTTGAGTTCCTCCACGATCTCGCCCACCGACGACTTGGCGTCCCCGAAGAGCATGCTGGTCTTCGGATCGTAGAACAGGTCGTTGTCGATCCCGGCGAAGCCCGAGCTCATCCCGCGTTTCAAGACGATCACGGACCGGCTCTCGTTGACCTTGAGGATCGGCATCCCGTAGATCGGCGAGCTCGGGTCGGTCTGCGCGGCCGGGTTCGTGACGTCGTTCGCGCCGATCACCAGCGCGACGTCGGTCTGGGCGAACTCGGAGTTGATCTCGTCCATCTCCTTGAGCTGCTCGTAGGGCACGTCGGCCTCGGCGAGCAGCACGTTCATGTGCCCCGGCATCCGGCCGGCCACCGGGTGGATCGCGTAGGCGACCGTGATGCCCTTCTTCTCCAGCAGCTTCGCCATCTCGCGGACGGTGTGCTGCGCCTGCGCCACGGCCATGCCGTAGCCGGGCACCACGACGACCTTGCTGGCGTAGGCCATCTGGATCGCGGTGTCGGCCGCGCTGGTCGAACGCACCGGGCGGGCCTCCTTCGCCCCGCCGCCGGCCGCGACCGCGGGACCGCCGCCGAAGCCGCCCGCGACGATCGCCGGGATGGACCGGTTCATCGCCTTGGCCATCAGGTTCGTCAGGATCGAGCCGGACGCGCCGACGATCATGCCCGCCACGATCAGCGCCGTGTTGTCCAGCGCCAGGCCCATCGCCGCGGCCGAGAGGCCGGTGAAGGCGTTGAGCAGGGAGATCACCACCGGCATGTCCGCGCCGCCGATCGGCAGCACGACGGTGAGGCCGAGGATGCCCGCCGCCACCAGCAGCCCGATGATCAGCAGCTCGCTGTCGTTGCCGGTGATGATGAGCACCGCGCAGACGACCGCGATCGCCAGGAGCAGCAGGTTGATCGGCTGCTGGAGCTTGCCGAGGGTGATCGGGCGGCCGCTGATCAGCTCCTGGAGCTTGCCGAACGCGACGTTCGAGCCCCAGAAGGAGATCGAGCCGATGATGGCGGCGAACAGCGAGGCGATCGCGATGTACGCCGGTTCGCGGGCGTAGCCGTCGGTGGAGTTGAACTCGACCCACGCGATGAGCGCGACCGCGCCGCCGCCGACGCCGTTGAACAGCGCCACCATCTGCGGCATCGCGGTCATCTTGACCTTGCGCGCCGACGGCACGCCGACGACGACGCCGATCCCGACGCCGAGCGCGATGAGCACCCAGTTGCCCATCCCCGGGGTCAGCAGGGTGGCGACGACGGCGATGCCCATGCCGACCGCGGCGATCCAGTTGCCGCGGACGGCGGTGCGCGGGCCGGTCAGGCCCATCAGGCCGTAGATGAAGAGGGCGAACGCGATGATGTAGAGGATCGCGATGAAGTCCGTCACTTCTCGTCCTCCTCACCGGGCACCGGCTTCTTGGCCTTGAACATCGACAGCATCCGGTCGGTGACGAGGAACCCGCCGACGACGTTGATCGTGCCGAAGGCGATGGCGATCACCAGCAGGATCTTGTTGAACACGCCGTCGACGCCGAGGCCGAGCACGACCAGGCCGCCCAGCAGCACGATGCCGTGGATGGCGTTGGTGCCCGACATCAGCGGGGTGTGCAGGGTGTTGGGCACCTTCGAAATGACGGCGAAGCCGACGAACCCGGCGAGCACGAGCACCGCCAGGTTCTGCACCAGTGGGCTCACGACGCGCTCCCTTCGCGCCCGGCCACGCAGGCACCGGCGACGATCTCGTCTTCGAAGTTCAGCTCCAGCGCGCCTTCCTTCGTCACGAGCAGCTCCAGCAGCTCGACGACGTTGCGCGCGTACAGCTCGCTGGCGTGCGAAGGCATTTCGGCGGGCAGGTTCAGCGGGGAGGAGATGGTGACGTCGTGCTCCACGACGTCCTCGCCCGGCTTGGTCAGCTCGCAGTTGCCGCCGGTCTCGCCCGCGAGGTCGACCACGACGGACCCGGCGGGCATGCCCTTGACGGCGTCCGCGGTGACGAGGGTCGGCGCCTTGCGGCCCGGGACCAGCGCGGTGGTGATCACGACGTCGAACTTCGTGATGGCCTCGGTGAGCCGCCGCTGTTGCTCCTCGCGCTCTTCCGGCGTCAGCTCGCGGGCGTACCCGCCTTCGCCGACCGCCTCGATGCCGAGGTCGAGGAACTGCGCGCCGAGTGACTTGACCTGCTCGGCGACCTCGGGCCGCACGTCGTAGCCGGTGGTCTGGGCGCCGAGCCGTTTCGCCGTGGCGAGCGCCTGCAGGCCGGCGACGCCGGCGCCGAGGACGAGCACCTTGGCCGGGGGGACGGTGCCGGCCGCGGTGGTGAGCATCGGGAAGAACCGCGGGAGTTTCTGCGCGGCGAGCAGCACCGCGCGGTAGCCGCCGATGCTGGCCTGCGACGACAGCGCGTCCATCGCCTGCGCCCGGGAAATCCGCGGGATCGCCTCCATCGCGAAGGCGCGCAACCCCGCTTCTTCGAGCTTCGCGAGCCCTTCCGGGTTGCCGCGCGGATCGAGGAAACCGACGAGCACGGCGCCCCGGCTCAGTTTCGCGACTTCCCCCGGCGAAGGCGGGTTGACCTTCACGACGATCGGCGCACCCCAGGCGTCGCCGAGTTCGGCGCCCGCTCGGGTGTACGCGTCGTCACTCAGGTGCGCGCCGGATCCGGCGCCCGGCTCGACGACGACGCGCAGCCCGCGCTGCGCCAGCCGCCCGACGAGCTTGGGCACCATGGCCACCCGCCGCTCCCCGGGGCGTGATTCGGCCACCACACCCACGGTGAGCTGCTGACTCTGTTCGCTGTCCGTCACACGACCTCCTCATCGGCGAGGCACGATCCGAGGGTTGTACCACGCCGGACCGACAGTCCCCAGTGACCTGGGTCGCAAGTCTGCCGGTTGTGCCGGGAAATACGAGCGTCGTGCGGGAAACGTTCAGGTCGTTTTCCAGTGCGGGACGCCCAGCAGGACCAGGCGCAGCCGTTTTTCCGCCGTTCCGGTGATTTTCGCGTCTTCACCTGGGCGGGCTTCCAGCAGTTCGACAATGGTCGTCAGCATCACGGAAACGATCAAGTCGGCCAGCATGTGCAGGTCTTCGGTGCTCCACGACCGCAGCGGCGCGAACCGCGCGAGGTCGATGGCGAGGTCGCCGGAGAACATCCGCAGTTCGACGCCGATCGCCTGGGCGAGCGGGCCGCCGGCGTACCGCTCGCGGGTGAGGAACCGGAAATGGTCCTCGTTCGCCCGGACGAATTGGTGCACCGTGGCCACCGAGGCGCTGATCATCCCCTGGTAGGTGTCCGGATCGGTGCGGGCGGAACGCATCATGCCGCGCAGCGTGCGCGTCGCCTCTTCGACGAGCGCGACGCCGAGGTCCTCCATCGTGGCGAAGTGCCGGTAGAAGGCCGTCGGGACGATGCCGGCGCCCTTTGCGACCTCGCGCAGGGACAGCGTGGCGAACGGGCGGTCGGCCAGCAGCTCGAGGGCGGTGTCCAGCAACGCCTGGCGGGTGCGCAGTTTGCGCTCCTGGCGGCTCACCGGCGTCAGTGGTTCGGACACGGGTTCCAGCGTACGGGTGTCCACCGCGTTGCTCACGTCACATCCTTCGCGTCTCGCGTTGACAGGGCGTCCACTCCTGCAGTGCACTATTGAGTGCACAGTCGTTCACTGTAACCGAGGAGGTTCGGAGATGACGGCGCTCATCCCCCGGCGGGTGCGCGGCCTCGCCTCGCTGGCCGAGGCGCTGCTGACGCCGCACGGGATGGACCGGTACCTGGAGCTCGTCGACCCGATGCTGGTCCGCCGCGAGATCCGGGGGCTGGTCACGGCGGTGCGCAAGCAGACGCCGGACAGCGTCACCCTCACCGTCCGACCGAGCCGCGCGTGGCCCGGGTTCACCGCCGGCCAGTACGTCCGCGTGCAGGTGGAGATCGACGGCGTCCGGCGCACGCGCTGCTATTCGCCGTGCGGTTCGCAGTACGACGGCGAGCTGGAGTTCACGGTCAAGGAGCAGGGCCTGGTCTCCGGGCACCTGAACCGGGCGATCGGCGTCGGCTCGGTCGTCAATCTGTCCACTCCGGACGGCGGCTTCACGCTCCCGGCCACCCGGCCGGACCGCGTGCTGCTGATCGCCGGCGGCAGCGGCATCACGCCGGTGCTCGCCATGGCGCGCACCCTGGTCGACGAAGGTCACCCCGGCGAGATCGTGTTCGTGCAGTACTCGAACGGCCCGGCCGACGCGCTGTACCGCACCGAACTGGCCGAGCTCGCCGCCCGGCACCCGGGGCTGCGGGTCGTGCACGCCTACACCCATTCGAAGGGCGGCGACCTGACCGGCTTCTTCTCGGTCGAGCACATCGAGCCGGGGTTCCGCGACGCGGAGACGTTCGTCTGCGGCCCGAAGCCGCTGATGGACGCCGTGCGCGAGGAGCTCGGTGAACGCGTGCACACCGAAGAGTTCACGCCGCCGGCGCTGACCTTCGACACGGCGGACGCCGAGGGCCGGGTGCGGTTCCGCCGCAGCGGCCGCGAATGCGCGAACTCGGGGAAGCCGTTGCTGGAGCAGGCCGAGGAAGCCGGGCTGGCGCCGGAGCACGGCTGCCGGATGGGCATCTGCTTCTCCTGCACCCAGCTGAAGACGGCCGGACGCGTCCGCAACGCGCGCACCGGCGAGGTGTCCGGCGACGAAGACGAAGAAATCCAGCTCTGCATCTCCGTCCCGGTCGGGGACGTCGAGATCGACGCTTAGAGGAGATTGTCATGACCGGTCTGCAGGACCGCCTGACCCCGGAACAGGTCGAGGAGTTCGGCCGCGAGCTCGACGCGCTGCGGCAGCGGATCGTCGACGACCTCGGCCAGGAGGACGTCGACTACATCCACAACGTCATCAAGACCCAGCGCGGCCTGGAGGTCGCCGGGCGGGCGCTGCTGTTCGCCGGGTTCTTCCCGCCGGCGTGGCTGGCCGGCGTCGGCGCGCTGTCGCTGGCGAAGATCCTCGACAACATGGAGATCGGCCACAACGTCATGCACGGCCAGTACGACTGGACGCGCGACCCGGCGCTGAGCTCGCAGCGGTTCGAGTGGGACACGGTGGCGCCGGCGGAGAACTGGCGGCACTCGCACAACTACATCCACCACACGTACACGAACATCGTCGACAAGGACCGCGACGTCGGCTACGGCATCCTGCGGATGGACACCGCCCAGAAGTGGCACCCGTACTACCTGGGCAACCCGGTGTACGCGACGCTGCTGGCGATCTTCTTCCAGTGGGGCGTGATGCTGCACGACCTCGAGGTGGAGAACGTCGTCAAGGGCACGCGGACCTGGGCGGACAACGTGCCGGTGCTGCGGAAGATCGTGCGGAAGGCGTCGCGGCAGATCGGCAAGGACTACGTGCTGTTCCCGCTGCTGACCGGCCCGCTGGCGCCGCTGACGTTCCTCGGCAACGCGACGGCGAACCTGACCCGCAACCTGTGGGCGTTCGCGATCATCTTCTGCGGCCACTTCCCGGCGGACGTCGAAAGCTTCACCGAAGAGGAAACCGCTTCGGAATCGCGAGGCCAGTGGTACCTGCGCCAGATCCTGGGTTCGGCGAACATCACCGGCGGCCCGCTCTTCCACATCCTGAGCGGCAACCTGTCCCACCAGATCGAGCACCACCTGTTCCCGGACATCCCGGCGCGCCGCTACCCGCAGATCGCCGGCGAAGTGCGCGCGATCTGCGAGAAGTACGGGCTGCCGTACCACACCGGCCCGTTGCGCCGGCAGCTCTGGTCGGTGGCGAAGAAGATCGTGAAGCTGGCCCTGCCCGCCCCGCAGTCCCCGGCTACCGTGGAACCCGACCGGCAGCTCCGAGCAGCGTGAGGGTGACATGGTGGGCCAGTTCGAACGAGAGAAGGACACCCTGCAGGTGATCACCGAATCAGCGGCGACGCACGTCGGCAACATAGCGTCGATCATCACGGGAGCGATCCGCGACGTCGCCCGCGAAACGGGCGAGTGGCTCACGGACGTGATCGAGATGCGCGAGGCGGCCCAGCGAGCCCGGGAGGACGACCCGGACACGCCGTGACGCGGGTTTCGTGAACGGCCTCCTCGTGCTTCGGGGAGGCCGTTCGCGGTTTCCGGCGGACGGAATTGTCGGTGGTCACCGGTAGCGTGGAAAACGGGGGGCGCCCCGGCGGGCCGGCGCGAAAATGCCGCCGCCCACGACGGCGAACAGCGACGGACACGAGATCGGCGAACTCGAAGTACCCGTGGTGCCGCCGGCCCGCTTCGCCGAGCGCCGCCAAGGCCAGCGTCCAGGACCGGCACCGCCTTCACGTGCCGCACCGAACGGAATCCGCCGGTCGACCAGCAGCAAGTACGCCGGCCCGGCGAACAGGATCCAGCTCGAAGCCCGGACCCGCTTCGCCGCCTTCCGACAGCGCGGACGACCAGGTCCCCGTTCGCCGGCACCCTGCGGAGTTCCGTAACCGACTCGGGGGAAAACCCCATGGGCAACCCCGCCGCCCGCGGGCAACACTGAATCCCGTGACCACCCTCGACCCACCCCACCCGCTGCGCCGCGTCTTCGGCCCCCTGGCCACGCGGGACTTCCGGGCCGAGTACCTCTGGCTCTGGCTCGCCGCCCCGCTCACCGTCTTCGCCCTGCTCACCTTCCTGGTCGTGCTCGCGGCCGGCCTCTGGCTCACCCCCGTCCTGCTCGGGTTCCTCGTCCTCGCCGGCGCCGTCTTCTACGCCCGGGGCATCGGGGCCGCCCACCGGAGGCTCGCGAAAGCCCTGCTCGGCGTCAGCGTCCCCGCCCCACGGCGGCCCGAGCTCAAACCCGGGCTGTGGAGCTGGGTGAAGGCGCGCGTCGGCGATCCCGCGGGCTGGCGGGCCATCGGCTACCTGCTGCTGCGAATGCCGCTGACCCTCGTCGGGCTCGGCACCGTCCTCACCGCGACCCTCTACAGCTTCGCCGCCACCACCTACTGCTTCTTCTGGTTCCCGATGGGCGAACGGGAACTGCCCGTCTTCGACATCCGCGCCGAGCACTGGGCGGGTGCGCTGGCCTGGTCGGCGTCCGGGCTGCTCGTGCTGGTCGCGTTGCCGCGGGTGACGCACGCCTTCGCCGCGCTCGACAGGCTGCTGGTCGTCGGGCTGCTCGGCGAGCGCGACCTGTCCGCCCGCGTCCGCGACCTCGAAGCGAGCCGCGCGACCGCCGTCGAGGACGCCGCCCTGCGGCTGCGGCGCATCGAACGCGACCTGCACGACGGCGCGCAGGCCCAGCTCGTCGCGCTGGCCATGAAGCTCGGCCTGGCCAAGGACGAGCTGACCGACGTCGACCTCCCGCAGGTCAAGCAGCTGGTCACCGCCGCGCACGCCAACGCCAAGCAGGCCCTCACCGAACTGCGCGACCTCGCCCGCGGCATCCACCCGGCCGCCCTGGACGCGGGCCTCGACGTCGCCCTCGCCACGCTCGTCGCCACCTCCGGGATCGACGCGCAGGTCGCCGTCGACCTGCCGCGCCGCCCACCGCCGTCGCTGGAGACGATCGTCTACTTCAGCGCCGCCGAACTGCTCACCAACGCCGCGAAACACGGCGGGACGACGCTCGTCGAAGTCACCGAAACCCCGGACGTCCTGCTGCTGCGGGTGCGCGACACCGGTCCCGGCGGCGCCCGGATCGTGCCGGGCGGCGGGCTGGCCGGCGTCGCCGAGCGGCTGCGGACGGTCGACGGCGAGCTGACCGTCACCAGCCCGGCCGGCGGTCCGACCGAAGTGTCCGCGCGGGTGCCGCTGCCCCGCTAGGGTCGCGGCATGCGGATCGTCATCGCGGAGGACTCCACCATCCTGCGCCAGGGTCTCGTGGAGCTGCTGACCTTCCGCGGCCACGAGGTCGTCGCCGCGGTGAAGGACGCCGACGCCCTGCGCGAAGCGGTCAACGACCACGCTCCCGACGTGTCCATTGTGGACATCAGGATGCCGCCGGCGCACACCGACGAGGGCCTGCGCGCGGCGATCGCGCTGCGCCGCGAGCTCCCCGGCTGCGCGATCCTGCTGTTCTCCCAGTACGTCGAGACGAAGTACGCGGCCCAGCTGCTGGCCGACCGCGCGGGCGGCGTCGGCTACCTGCTCAAGGATCGCGTCGCCGAGGTGTCGGACTTCCTCGACGCGCTGCGCCGGGTCGCGGACGGCGAAACGGTCCTCGACCCCGAGGTCGTCAGCCAGCTGTTCTCGGCGACGCGCCAGACCGACGCGCTCGGCGGCCTCACCCCGCGGGAACGCGAGGTGCTGGGCCTGATGGCGGAGGGCCGGTCGAACTCCGCGATCGCGACGAAGCTGTTCCTCTCCCCCGGTTCGGTGGAGAAGTACGTGACGTCGATCTTCGGCAAGCTCGGCCTGCCACCGTCCGAAGGGGACAACCGCCGGGTGCTCGCGGTGTTGCGCTACTTGGATTCCTGAGCGAGCAGCCCGTCGACGAAGGCGCGCAGCCCGGCCCGGTAGGTGTCGCGCGCGGTCAGCTCCGGCCAGCGTTCCCCGATGCCGGCCAGCCCGGGGAACCGGGACTCGTCCAGGTTCGCGAACACCGAGTCGCGGTAACGGGGCCGGCCCTCGGCGGCCCGCCGCCCGGCGCGAGCGCGAACGAGGATCTCGCCCACCGTGTAGTACCAGATGTTCCGGTACAGCTCGACGGCCCGCTCCGGCGCACTGCCGCAATCGAGTGCCCCGCCGACGATGCCCTCGACCATCCACAGCGCCGGCTCGCCCAGCAGGTCGTCGGCCGTCAGCACCTCCACGACCTGCGGCCAGGCGGCCAGCGCGTCGTGCATCACGGTCGCCGCGGCGACGATGCGGTCGCGCGGGTCGTCCGGCAGGGCCGGCCGCGGCAGCCGGCCGGCGTAGTGCTCGAGCAGCTGGATCAGCAGGTCGTCCTTGTCGCGCACGTGGTGGTACAGCGTCGTCGCGCCGACGCCGAGCTCCGCGGCGAGCCGGCGGATCGTCAGCTTCTCCCAGCCGTCCCGGTCGAGGATCACCCGTGCCGCTTCGAGGATCTGCTCGCGGGACGTCGTCGGCGGCCGTCCCATGCGGCCGGCGGGTCGAGGCATGCCCCCATCATGCCCGCCGTGCTACTTTCGGAACGTGTTCGAAAAGTCGTCGGACAGAACTGGGGAACGATCATGACCACGGAAAGACGACCCGTCCTGGTGGTGTGCCTGGCGGTCTTCGGCCTGATGGCCGGCCAGCAGATGCTCAACCCGCTCCTGCCGCCGCTGGCCCGCGAATTCGGCTTCAGCGAGTTCGCGCTCGGCTCGGTGTGGGCGATCGGCGGGGCCGGTGTCGTGCTGGCCAGCCCGTTCTGGGGCCGCCGGACCGCGCGCTGGGGACACCGGCCGGTCCTGCTGCTCTCCCTGCTGGGCGCCATGGCGAGCCTGCTCGGCTTCGCCCTCGTCGCCCAGCTCGGCCTGGCGAAGGCGCTCGCCGTGCCGGTGCTGTTCACGGCCGTCCTGCTCACCCGCGGTGTCGCGTTCGGGCTGGCCTGGGCCGCGACGCCGGTGACCGCGCAGTCCTACATCGCCGACGTCACCAACGGCCCCGCCGCGCGCGTGCGGGGCATGGCGGTCTTCGGCGCGGCCCAGGGCCTCGCGCTCGCCGTCGGGCCCGCGCTGGGCGGCCTGCTGAGCCTCACCGGCAATCTGCTCGTCCCGGTCTACGCCGCGCCGGTCGTCTTGGCCGCGATCGCCGTCGTGATCACCTTCGCGCTGCCGAAGCCCCCGAAACGCGTCACGCGGCCGGAGACGGTGAAGGTCAGCCCGTTCGACAAGCGCCTGTGGCCGTTCCTGACCCTGGGCTTCGGCCTCTACCTCGCGCTGGCGATCGTCCTGATGACCATCGGGTTCCTCGTGCAGGACCGCCTGCACCTGGCCGCGCAGGACACCGGGCGGGTGACGAGCCTGGTCATGCTGGCCGGAGCGGGGATGATCATCCTGGTCCAGGTGCTCGCCGTCCCGCGCCTGGACTGGACGCCGCTGCGGCTGGTCCGCGTGGGGGCGGTCGTCATGACCGCCGGGATGCTCGTGGTGGCCACCGGCTCGGACGGGTTCCTGCTCGGCGCCGGCGTGGGCGTGCTCGGCGCGGGGATGGGGTTCGCGACGCCGGGGTTCATGTCGGCGCCGACGCTGCTGGCCACCCGGGAGGAGCAGGGCGCGGTCGCCGGGCTCATGGGGTCGAGCAGCGCGCTGGCGTTCATGGGCGGGCCGTTGCTGGGCACCGGCCTGTACGAGATCGACCCGGTCGTCCCCTACCTCGCCGGCGCGGTGCTCCTGGCGGCCTTGACGGCGTTCGCGTTCACCCGCACCGGTCACCCCGCGAAGGAGCCCATCGCTCCCTAGGCTGGGCCGCATGTATTCCACCGAGATCGAGGTCCGCACCGGCTCGGAAGCCGTCGTCCACGACCTCACCCACGAAGCCGAGGCGTTCCTGCGCGACGCCGACGCCACCGACGGGCTGCTGCACGTCTGGGTCCCGCACGCCACCGCCGGGCTGGCCGTCCTGGAAACCGGCGCCGGCAGCGACGAGGACCTGCTGACCGCACTCGACGAGCTGCTCCCCCGCGACGGCCGCTGGCGGCACCGGCACGGGAGCCCGGGTCACGGCCGTGACCACGTGCTCCCGGCGCTGGTGCCGCCGTACGCGACGATCCCGGTGCTCGGCGGCGTCCTCGCGCTGGGCACCTGGCAGTCGATCTGCCTAGTGGACACCAACCTCGACAACCCCGTCCGCAAGGTGCGGTTCAGCCTCCTCGCGGGCTGAGCGGACCGGCCACAGCGCCACCAGCAGGCCCGCGGCCAGCAGCGCACCGAGCACCCACAAGGCGGTCGTCACGTCGGGCGCGCCCGGGACGCCCTGCAGCAGGCTGCGCAGGCCTTCGGTGGAGAACCGGAACGGCGTCCACGACCACAGCAGCGCGCGGTAGGCCGGGTTCAGCAGCTCCGGCACCTGCCCGGCCACCGCGGGCGCGACCAGGTACAGCGGCGCGAGGACGGCCATCGCGCGCAGGCCCAGCAGGCGCAGCAACCCGGCCTGCAGCGCCGCGAACGCCGTCGCGGCCAGGAAGACGAAGCCGAGGACGTCCGCGGTCAGCGGCAACGTCGCGTCCCACAGCGCGAAGAACCCGGCCACCACCGCCGTGATCAGCACACCCGCGCCGACGACCTGCAGGAACCGGGCGCCGGCCCCGACGCTCCGGCCGGTCCGCTTCGCGAGCTGCGTCAGCGCGAGACCCGCGACGAGCGCCCCGATCCACGCCAGCGCGCTCGCGGCCAGCGGCGCGGTCCGGCCCGCGAGCCCGACCGGGTGCAGGACCTCCTGCTTCGGCGGGCCGGCCAGCGCGGTCGCGGCGCCGGTCAGCGCCTGCTGGGCGACCTGGGTGCCCGCCGGGTTGACCGCGCCCGACGTCACGACGGTCGCGGACGGTCCCGGCCCGAGTTCGAGCACGCCGTAGACCTTCTTGTCTTCCAGGAGCTG
This sequence comes from Amycolatopsis sp. NPDC003731, assembly GCF_053586895.1. Taxonomy (NCBI): domain Bacteria; kingdom Bacillati; phylum Actinomycetota; class Actinomycetes; order Pseudonocardiales; family Pseudonocardiaceae; genus Amycolatopsis; species Amycolatopsis sp. NPDC003731. The sequence goes on from NZ_JBSFNC010000010.1 coordinate 26,256, forward strand.
TCGCGCTTCGGCCGGGGTCGCGACGGTCCAGGCGAGCTGGCCACCGCCATGGGCGGCGATGCGCTGCGCGATCTCCGGCGGTGCGGCGACGGCGACCGGGACGCCGTCGGGCGCGACGGTGGCCTGCGCGCCGAAGGTGAGGAATCCGAGCACCACCGCCACCAGCGCGCCGGCCAGGGCGGCGACCAGGGCGAGCGCCCCTGCGGGACGGGTCATCACTGCCTCCACTTATTCTTCGCGTGTTGAATTACGCCCAAGGTACGACCCGGCCGCCCGGAAGTCAACACGCGTTGAATACCGTGCCCGGTAGCCTCGGATCCGTGACGAAGAAGCGGCTGGTGCTCTGGGACATCGACCACACGCTCGTGGACTTCTCCGAACTGGGCGCGGCCTGGTACGGGACCGCGTTCACCGCGGCGACCGGCGCGACCCTGCGCGTGCACCCGGTGTTCGGCGGCCGCACGGAACGGGCGACGACGACCGACCTGCTCACCGCGAACGGCTTCGAGGCCGCCGAGGAGACGATCCAGGCGCTGTTCAAGGCCTTGGTGGCGGAGTCCGAACGCCACCGGCACACCTTCGCGGAGACGGCCCGCGCGCTGCCGGGCGCGGCCGAGGCGCTGACCGCGTTCGCCGCCGGCGGCGACGTCGTCCAGACGCTCGTCACCGGCAACCTGCCGGAGATCTCCCGGCACAAGCTCGCCCCGTTCGGCCTGGACGAGCACCTCGACCTCGAGATCGGCGGCTACGGCACGCTCTCGGTGCACCGCCCGGACCTGGTCCCGCACGCGATGGCGCTGGCGGCGGCCAAGCACGGCACGGAATTCGACGCCGACGCGGTGGTCGTCATCGGCGACACGCCGAACGACGTCCGGGCCGCGGTGGCCAACGGCGCGGTCTCCGTCGCGGTGGCCACCGGGCACTACTCCGCCGAGGAACTGCAGGCCGAGGGCGCCCACACGGTGCTGCCCGACCTGACCGACACCGACGCGGTCCGGCGCGCCGTCCTCGGCTGACGTCGTCCTGCAGAGGGGGACATCCCTCAGCCGAAAGGACGACACCCCTAGGGGAAATCTCGTTCCCTTGCCCGATGTCCGCGGTGGCGGGAACTCGACAGACTTCTCCCCATGACTGACGCAGGGGCGGCGGCCGGAACCGCCGGAGGGGGCCGCATCCGGAGCACGGTTGCGGTGTTGAGACAGCGACTGCCGTTCACCAGCGGTGTCACGCTCGCGATGCTGGTGCTGGCCGTCGCGACCGGGGCGTTGTGGAACGCCGCCGAAGACCGCGCGGTCTACCCGTTCGTCGCCTACGGACTGCCGTCACTGGAGGCGGGCCGGTGGTGGACCATGCTCACCGGGCCGTTCTTCGCCGTCATCCCTTGGTATTACCTCCCGATGGTCGGCAGCTTCGCGCTCTTCGCCGGCTTCGCCGAGTGGAAGCTGGGGACGCGGCGCGCGATGGCGGTGACCATCGGCGGCCAGCTCGTCGCGGTGCTCGCCGCGACCCAGTTCCTCGCGCTGTCCCGCAATTCCGGCTGGCTGTGGGCCGAGCGGGTCGCGGGCAGCCTCGACGTCGGGTTCTCCGGCGGCGCGCTCGCCGCGGTGGCCATCGCCAGCGCGACGCTGCGGCCGCCGTGGGCGCTGCGGTTGCGGGCCGGGCTGTGCGTGTACGCCGGGGTCGCGATCGTCTACGTCGGCACGCTGGCCGACCTCGTGCACTTCTTCGCGCTGCTGCTGGCCCTTCCGCTCGGCAAGCGCCTGGTCGGCACCCGGCGGATCGGCGCCCAGGCGGCCCCGAACCTGCGGGAGTGGCGGGTGCTGGCCGTGGCCGGCCTGCTGCTGCTCACCATCGCCGAGATCGTGATGTTCCTGGTGCCCGGCGACGGCCCCTTCGGGTCCGACGACGGCGTTTCGCTGTCGGCGCCGGAGCTCGGCATCCTGGTGCTCCTGGTGGTGCCGATGCTCAACGGGCTGCGCAAGGGCAGCCGCGTCGCGTGGCGCTGGGCCGTCGGGCTTTCGGCGTTCGTGACGGTGCAGGGGCTCGCCGTCGCGACCCTGCTCGGGGTGGCCGACATCTTCGGCGGCGACTACGACGTCACGGGTCTGCCACTGTTCTTCGTGGACAATCTCTTGTGGACGGTCGAGCTGGCCGTCCTGATCGCCGCCCGCCACGCCTTCCGGGTGCCTTCGCGGCGCCGGCTGCGGCGGCACGCGCAGGGCCCGGGGCCGGCGCTGGCCCGCACTCTGCTGGGGCGCCACGGCGGCAGCACGCTGTCGTGGATGACGACCTGGCCGCGCAACACCTACTTCGTCCGAGAGGACGGCCTGTCCTACCTCGCGTACCGCCGTCACGCGGGGGTCGCGGTGGCGCTGGGCGACCCGATCGCGCCGGACGGCACGGCGGCCGCCACGGTCACCGAATTCGCCGCGATGTGCGAGAACTCCGGGCTGGTGCCGTGCGTGTTCTCGGCGACGGAAGCCACCGTCGCGGCGACGCGCGAGCTGGGCTGGCAGCACGTCCAGGTGGCCGAGGACAACGTGCTCGACCTCGATGGCCTCGAGTTCCGCGGCAAGGCGTGGCAGGACGTCCGCTCGGCGCTGAACAAGGCGGCCAAGCAGGACATCGAGTTCCGGCTGGTCCGCCTGGCCGACCAGCCCGAGCCGATCCTGGCCCAGGTCCGGGCGCTGTCGGAGGAGTGGATGTCCGGCAAGGCCATGCCGGAGATGGGCTTCACCCTCGGCGGCCTCGACGAGGCGATGGACCCGGCGACCCGGGTCGGCCTGGCGGTCGACGCGGAGGGCACGGTCCACGGCGTGACGTCGTGGCTGCCGGTCCACACCGGCGCGGGCAAGATCGGCGGCTGGACGCTGGACGTCATGCGCCGCAGCGCCCACGGCTTCCGCCCGGTGATGGAGTTCCTCATCGCCTCGGCGTGCCTGGCCTTCCGCGAGGAAGGCGCGCGGTTCGTCTCGCTGTCGGGTGCGCCGCTGGCCCGCAGCGGCGACGGGTTCGCGGCGCGGCCGGTGGACCGGGTCCTGGAGTCACTGGGCCGCGTGATGGAGCCGTACTACGGATTCCGTTCCCTGCACGCGTTCAAGGCGAAGTTCCAGCCGCGGCACGTCCCGCTGTACCTGGCTTTCCGCGATGAGGCCGACCTTCCGCGCATCGGGCTGGCGCTGAGCCGGGCCTACCTGCCGGACGTCCGGCTGCGGCAGCTGGCGAAGCTGGTCAGTAGCTCTCGGGCACGCTGATCCGCTGCGGGAAGCGGATCTTCCGCCGGGTGACGACGTTGTGCTCCTTCGGGATCAGCCGTCCGTCGGTCAGGCGGAGCCAGTGGCCGTTCCGCGAGTCGGTGAAGGCGAGCATCACCCCGGGCGTCATGTCCGGGCGCTGCCACTCCTCGCGGATCGGCATCCGCCACTTCCCGGGCGGCAGGATGGCGTAGAGGTATTCGTCGTCCTCGATGTCCGGCCCGCGGTGCAGGGTCGACCCGGTCATCGGCAGGTTGTGCACGAGGTCGAACGAGACGACGACGTGGTTGACCGCTTCGGCGTTCGCGTTGGAGACGACCATGAAGCCCTGGCCGCCGGCGTACTCGATCCACGCGGTGACCTTCGCGGCCTGCTCCTGCCGTTCGCGCAGGTCCCGCTCCCGGCGGTCGGCCTGCGCGAGCCGGCCGTCGCGGATGGCGATCCACAGCGCGACCACGACGGCCGCGATCGTGCCGATGCCGCCGACCCACTGGCCGGAGGCACCCCACCAGTCCGGATCCCGCGGCTCGACGAGCCAGATCCAGGCTTTGGCCAGCAGCGGTCCGAAAAGGAGCAGCACCCCTGAGACGGCCAGCACCCCGAACGCGACGGCCCGGATCCGGCCCAGCCGTCTGCCCGCATCCCCACTCATGCCCCGCAGCCTGCCGAATTCCCGCGCTCAACGGAAGCGGCGCTGCCGGTCCGCGGCCGCTCTAGCGGACGGTCGTCGGCGGCGGGGTCGTCGTCCCCCGGTCCGCCGCCGGGACGAACCGGTAGCTCCGCACGATCCGCACCAGGTCCTCCCGCGCCGATTCCCCGTACGCCACCAGCACGCCGGACGTCCCCGAATCCCCACCGAACGCCAGCACCGCCAGCTGCGCGTGCGGGACGGCGCACTCCCCCGTCTGCGCCGGAGTCACCGAAGCGACCACCACCCGGGCGGGAACCGCCGTGCCGTCGGCCCGGGGAACCTGCGCGTCCGTCCCAGGCCCGATCTCCGGCACCGCACCATACGCGCCCTTCGCCAGGTCCGTCGCCGCCTTGCGGGCTGCCGCCTCGAGGTCGGCCAGTGGCTCCGTGGTGAGGCCGGCGCCACCACCGCACTTGCCGAGGAACGCGCTGGTGATCAGCCTGATCCCGGCCCAGCCGTGCTGGGTGTCGGGCGTCGGTTGCCAATTCGGCGGGACGTCGTAGGCGTACGCGCCGTCGCGACCGGCCACGGGCTGCCAGCCCTCGACCGCCGCCGGCACCACCGCACGCGGCGAGGGCGTTACCACCAGCGGCGCGGGTGACGGCGAGGACGAGGCCGGGTGCGGCTTGCCGACGCCCAGCGCGTTCAGCACGCCGGCGACCAGGGCGATGAACACCAGGCCGAACCACGGCGCCCGCCGCCACTTTAGCGGTTTCAGCTTCGGCCGGATCCGCTTCGGCTGCGCGCGCGGGGCGTCCGCGGGTTCGTAACCGCCGAACCCGCGGAGCGCCGCGTTGTCCTCGTACCCCGGCGTCTCATCGTCGGAGCGCCGGTTCATCTCAGCTCCGGACGAGCTTGACCAGGTGCTCGACGACGGCGTCGACCGCGATCTCCTCGCGCTCGCCGGAACGCCGGTCCTTGACCTCGACGACGCCGTTGGCCAGGCCGCGCCCGACGACCAGGATGGTCGGGACGCCGACCAGCTCGGCGTCGGCGAACTTGACGCCCGGGGTCGCCTTCCGGTCGTCGAGGATGACCTCGACGCCGGCCGCGTCCAGCTCGGCGGCGATCTTCTCGGCACCGGCCGCGACCGCCTCGTCCTTGCCCGCGATGACGATGTGCACGTCGAACGGCGAGACCACGCGCGGCCAGATCAGGCCGAGGTCGTCGTGGTTCTGCTCGGCGAGCACGCCGACCAGCCGCGAGACGCCGACGCCGTAGGACCCCATGGTGATCCGGATCGGCTTCGAGTCGGGGCCGAGCGCGTCGACCTCGAAGGCGTCGGTGTACTTGCGGCCCAGCTGGAAGATGTGCCCGATCTCGATGCCGCGCGCGGCGACCAGGGTGCCGTGCCCGTCCGGCGACGCGTCGCCCTCGCGGACCTCGGCGGCCTCGATGGTGCCGTCCGGCGTGAAGTCGCGGCCGGCGAGCAGATCGACGACGTGGTGGTCGACCTTGTCGGCCCCGGTGACCCAGGCGGTGCCGGGGACGATCCGCGGGTCGGCGAGGTAGCGCACGCCGTTGTCCTGCAGCGCCTTCGGGCCGATGTAGCCCTTGACGAGGAACGGGTTCTTCGCGAAGTCGGCCTCGTCGAGCAGCGCGACCTCGGCCGGCTCCAGCGACGCTTCGAGGCGCTTCATGTCCACTTCGCGGTCGCCCGGGACGGCGACGCAGACGAGCTGCCACTCGGCCGAGCCCGGCTGACGCGTCTTGAGCATGACGTTCTTCAGCGTGTCCGCGGCGGTGAACGTGCGGCCCAGGCCCGCGTTGTTGAGGAAGTCGACGAGCGTCTCGATGGTCGGCGTGTTCGGCGTGTGGTGCACCTGCGCCTCGGGACGGCCCTCGATCGGCTGCGCGGGGGGCGCGGGCGTGACGACGGCTTCGACGTTCGCCGCGTAGCCGGACTCGGTGCTGCGGACGTAGGTGTCCTCGCCCGTCTCGGCGACCGCGAGGAACTCCTCGGACGCCGAGCCGCCCATGGCGCCCGACGTCGCCTTGACGACGACGTATTCGAGGCCGAGCCGGTCGAACAGCTTCGTGTAGGCGTCCCGGTGGGCCTGGTAGGAGCGCGCGAGACCGTCGTCGTCGAGGTCGAAGGAGTAGGAGTCCTTCATGACGAACTCGCGGCCGCGCAGGATGCCGGCCCGGGGGCGCGCTTCGTCGCGGTACTTGGTCTGGATCTGGTAGAGCGTGACCGGGTAATCGCGGTACGAGCTGTACTCGCCCTTGACGGTGAGGGCGAAGAGCTCCTCGTGCGTCGGGCCGAGGAGGTAGTCGGCGCCCTTGCGGTCCTTGAGGCGGAAGAGGCCGTCGCCGTACTCGGTCCAGCGGCCCGTGGCCTCGTAGGGCTCCTTCGGCAGCAGCGCGGGGAACTGGATCTCCTGCGCGCCGATGGCGTTCATCTCTTCGCGCACGACGGCCTCGATGCGGCGCAGCACCCGCAGGCCGAGCGGCAGCCAGGAGTACCCGCCCGGAGCGACCCGGCGGACATAGCCGGCACGTACCAGGAGCCGGTGGCTCGGTACCTCGGCGTCCGCCGGATCCTCGCGCAACGTGCGAAGGAACAACGACGAAGTCCTGGTGATCACTGCGGGGCTCCCTGCGCCGGGCGGGTGTGAAAGTCCCGCTCAGGGTAGTCAATCCCCCCACCGTGACTCCAACGGGTTACTCGGCGGCCGGTTTTGTCGGTGGTGGCCGCTAGCTTCGGGACATGGCGATGCAAATGGGCATGATCACGATCGACTGCGCCGACCCGAAGAGGCTGGCGGAGTTCTGGACGGCGGCGCTGGGCACGAAGGTGGCCCAGGACCACGGCGACTTCCTGATGCTGGCCCCGCCGGAGGGCGGCCTGACGGTGGGGCTGCAGCGGGTGCCGGAGCCGAGAGCGGGCAAGAACCGCGTCCACGTGGACTTCGGCTGCGAGGATCGCCGGGCCGAGGTGGCACGGCTGGTGGGGCTGGGCGCGAAGGAGGTGGCGGAGCACGAGGTCCCGGGCCTGGCGTGGACGGTGCTGGTGGATCCGGAGGGCAACGAGTTCTGCGTATCGGCCGGCGCGCACTGAGCTCGACCGGGGAGGGCGGGCTGCGTCGAAGCGACCGGCCCGCTCGCCGGGCCGGCGTTTCCCGGCCCATCCCGCGACGGCGCGGCCGGCGGCTGCCGCACCCAGCCGGCCCGGCCCGCTCGCCGAGCCCACCGCACCTCCGCCGGCCGATGCTGCCCCGGCTCAGCCGTCAACAGATCCCCTGTCCCACAACGATTCCCGCCCCGACCGGCCCCATGATCGTCCGTTCGGCCCACCCCCTTCCACACCCGCCTTTCGGCTACTGGCCCCCCGCCAACACAACCGGCTAGCATCGGCGCGACCAGGAACGGGGGGGTCCTTGGTGCGGGGTGCCCGCGACAGTTCCCGTTCGCGACGAAGTTTCCGAATCACAGGGGGATCCATGCCGCCCGTCAAGGGTGCCTTCGCCATGCCCGGAAGAGCCGGGGCCACGCTCGCCGCCGTCGCGGTGGCCGGCCTCCTCGCCGCCGTTCCCGCGTCCGCCGTCACCGGGGGCAGCCCGGCCGCCGCAGGCGCCTACACCTTCGCCACCAAGATCGACGTCGGCGGGCTGCACGGGTGCAGCGGTGCCCTGGTCGCGCCGCAGTGGGTCGTCACCGCCGCCGGCTGCTTCCCCGAAAACGGCGGCCAAGCCGGTGCGCCGAAGCTCGCCACGAAGGCGATCGTCGGGCAGCGGGGCGCCGCCGGCACCGAACGCGCCGTCGTCGACCTCCTCTTCCGGGCCGACCGCAACCTCGCCCTCGCCAAGCTGGCCGCGCCGGTCACCGGCGTCACGCCCGTCGCCATCGGCACCGCCGCTCCCGCGCCGGACGAGGTCCTGCGCATCGCCGGCTACGGCCGGACCGCCACCGAATGGGTCCCCGACCAGCTCCACACCGTCCCCGCCTCCGTGCAGAGCGTCACCGCCACCACCCTCGCCGTCCTCGGCGACCCGGCGGCCGCCACCACCTGCCAGGGCGACGCCGGCGGTCCCCTCCTCCGCGAGCGCAACGGCGTCGTCGAGCTCGCCGGGATCCACCACGCGTCCTGGCAGGCCGGCTGCCTCGGCTCGACCGAGACCCGGCAGGGCACCGTCGAGACCCGCGTCGACGACATCGCCGGCTGGATCGGCCTCCGCCTCCGCGGCGACGCGTACACCGCCCTGCCCACCGCCCAGCGCGTGCTCGACACCCGCACCGACACCGGCGGCCACCAGAAGCCCGTCGCGGCCGGCGAATCCGTGTCCGTCGCCATCCCCGGCCTGCCCGCCGCCGCGAGCGCGGTCGCGGTCAGCCTGGTCGGCACCGGTGGCACCGCGAGCACCTTCCTGACCGCCTACGGCGACGCCCTGCCCACGACGTCCAACGTCAACATCACCGGCGGTCGCACCGCCGCCGGCATGGCGATCGTCCCGGTCGGCGCGGACGGCCGGATCAAGGTCCGCAACAACGCCGGGAACATCGACGTCATCGTCGACTACCTCGGCTACTACAGCGCCTCCGGCGAGTCGACCTACCAGCCGAAGGACAAGCCCGGCCTGGTGCTCGACACCCGCACCTCGCTCGGCGGGCACCCGGGCCGGCTGACCCCGGGCGAGGTGGTGACCGTGCCGGTCCGCGGCGTCGCGGGCGTCCCCGCCGACGCCGTCGCGGTGGCCGTCAACCTCACCGGGACCGAAAGCGACTCCGACACCTTCTTCAGCGTCTTCGCCCAGGGCACGCCCGGCCCGTCGACGCTGAACATCGTGCCGAACGAGCACCGCGCGACCCAGTCGCTGGTGCGGATCGGCGACGACGGCGCCATCCGCATCTTCCTGCACCACGGCCAGAGCCACGTCCTGCTGTCCCTGGTCGGCTCGTTCGTCCCCGGCGACACGGGCAGCCGGTACGCGGCGCTGGGCACGCCCACCCGCCTGGTCGACACCCGCACCGGCCCGGCGGCGCCGCTGGGCCCGGGCGGGATCGTCACGGTGCCGGCCGCCGGCCTGCCGTCCGGCGCGACCGCCGCGGCGGTCAACGTCACCGGCGTCCAGCCGAGCGCCATGACGTTCCTGGCCGCCTGGTCGCACGACCTGCCCTACAGCGGCGTGCCCTCGACGGTGAACGTCATGGCGGGCGAGAACACGTCCAACGCCGCGACGGTCCGGCTCGGCTCGGGAGCGCGCTTCGACGTGCTCAACTCCGCCGGCTCGACGCACCTGGTCGTCGACCTGCAGGGCTACTACACGCGGTAGCGGGTAGAAAGGCGGCATGAGCGCTCGCGTACTGCTGCCGTGGACCGACATCGACGTGCCGGAGGGGCTCGGCGCCGCGTACTACGACGGCGCCGGCGCCCCTCCGGCCGATCTCGGGGACGTCGAGTTCTACGTGCTGCCCTACGACCGCGGGCCGGAGCCGCCGAAACTGATCCGGGAACTGCCGTCGCTGCGGGTGGTGCAGTCGCTGTCGGCCGGCGTCGAGGCCATCGTGCCGCTGCTGCCCGAGGGCGTGCGCCTCGCGAACGGGCGCGGGCTGCACGACCTGAGCGTCGCCGAGCACGCCCTCGCGCTCATCCACGCCGCGCAGCGGGACCTGCCGCGCTGGTTCGCGCAGCAGACCCGCGGCGAGTGGGTGCGGGAGCACACGCGGTCGCTGGCCGACAGCCGGGTCCTCCTCGTCGGGTACGGCTCGATCGGGCAGGCCATCGAGCGCCAGCTCGTCGCGGCCGAGGCCGTGGTGACGCGGGTGGCGAGCCGTCCCCGCCCGGACGAAGACGTCCACGGCGTCGCCGAACTGCCCGCGCTGCTGCCCGCAGCCGACATCGTCGTGCTGGTCCTGCCGGAGACCCCGGCGACGCGCGGCCTCATCGGCGTCGCCGAGCTCGCCGCCCTCCCCGACGACGCCCTGGTGGTCAACGTCGGCCGCGGCACGGCGATCGACACGGACGCGTTGCTCGCCGAGACGCGCACCGGGCGCCTCCGCGCCGGTCTCGACGTCGTGGACCCGGAACCCCTGCCCGCGGATCATCCACTGTGGACGGTTCCGGGCGTGGTCATCACCCCGCACATCGCGGGCGGGTCGGCGTCGTTCTACCCGCGCGCGAAGAAGCTCGCGGCGGAGCAGCTGCGGCGGTACGCGCAGGGCGAGGAGTTGCTCAACCTCGTCCGGGCTTGAGCACGTACACGTGCCATTCGTCGACGACGCGATATCCGCAGCGTTCGTAGACACCCAGGGCGCGGTGGGCGTTGTCGACGTCGACGTTGAGGGCGGACCGGTCGAATCCCGCCTCCTTCGCCGCCAGGAGGGTGTGCCCCAGCAGCCCCGACGCGATGCCGCGGCCACGCAGGGCCGACCGGGTGCCCACCCAGGTCGCGTAAAGCTCGCGGATGCCGGTCGCCTCGGTTTCGGACACGTAGTGGTGGCTCAGCACGAACGCCAGCACCTTGTCGCCGTCCAGGACGAGGAACGACAACTCCGGGCGGAAGTCCTTCGAGCCGGTGACCAGGTGGCGCCAGGCGTCCGGCTCGTAGCTCGTGCTGCCCCAGTGGTCGGCGAAGGTGTCGTTGCGGGCGTCGAGCGCGGCGAGGTCGTACTTGAACTCGAACGGCACCGCGGCGAACCCGTCGGGTAGCGGGGGCTGCGGCGGCAGGTCGGCGAGGCCGACGCGCATGGTGACCATCGTCCGGCTGTTCGTGTAGCCCGCCCGGGTGAGGACACCGGCGATCCAGCGCTCGTTCTCGTGGCTGCCGTAGTGCAGTTCGAGGGGCGCGCCCGGGAAGACGCGCTCGTGGACCTCGCGGCTCGTGCGCGTGAACCACTCGACCAGGTGAGCGCCGACGGCGTCGGTCCGGGAGTCCGGGTGCACGATCGACTGGAGCCGGATCATGTGCACGGGGTCGGCGGCGTCGCGGCGGCGAACCAGGCCGTAGCCCACGAGCCGGTCGCCGGCCCAGGCCCCGACGGTGGCGCGGGCCAGGTCGACGTTGGGGCCCGCCAGCTCTTCGCGGAAGTCTTCGGCGCTGAAGTGCTCACCCGTCCGGTCGACCTCCTCGGCCGCCGCGTACAGCCGGGCGAGGGCGGGAGCGTCGCCGAGGGTCAACGGTCGCCAGGTCAGGTCCATCCCGGGAGGCTAGGCCGGGCAGCGGCGCCCGCGCACCCCGATTTACGCTCGGGGCGTGCTGGTGCTCCTCCCCCCTTCCGAGACCAAGGCCGACGGCGGCCGCGGCGGCCCGCTCCGCCTCGACGGGCTGTCGTTCCCCGAGCTGAACCCGACGCGCGCGAAGCTGGCCGACGCGCTGGCCGAGCTGGCCACCGACGTCCCGGCGAGCATCGCGGCCCTGGGCCTCACCGAGCGGCAGGCGGGCGAGGTCGCGCGCAACGCGCAGCTGTGGACGTCCCCGACGATGCCGGCGCTGCGCCGCTACACCGGCGTCCTGTACGACGCGCTGGACGTGAAGAGCTTCACGAAGGCGGGACTGGAGAAGGCCCACCGGCGGCTGGCGGTGACGTCGTCGCTGTTCGGCGTGGTGTCGGCCACCGATCCGATCCCGGCGTACCGGCTCTCGGGCGGCAACTCGCTGCCGGCGCTGGGCACCGTCCGCGGGCTGTGGAAGCCGGTCCTCGAGCCGGTGCTGCAGGCGGTCGAGGGCCTGGTCGTCGACCTGCGCTCGGGCACGTACTCGGCGTTCGCCAAGCTGCGCCCGGACGCGGTGACCGTCCGGGTGGTGACGGAGAACGCCCGCGGCGAGCGCGTGACGGTGAGCCACTTCAACAAGGCGTACAAGGGCCGCCTGGCGCACGTGCTGGCGGCCACCCGCGCGGAGCCGTCCACTGTGGACCAGCTGGCGAAGGTGATCACCAAGGCGGGCTTGGTGGTCGAGCGCACCGGCGAGCACGCGCTGGAGCTGGTCACCGAGGGCTGAGGCCCGTGAACCGGTCCGGGGCGAACGGGCTCAGGTCGAAGCCCGGGTCCTCCCCCAGGGCCAGCGCCGCCACGAGCTTTCCCGCGAACGGCGCGTTCGTCAGCCCGCCGGCGCCGAAGCCCGTCGACACCGCCAGGCCCGGCCGGATCGTGCCCAGGATCGGCAGGCCGTCGGGTGTTCCCGGGCGGAAGCCGACCCGGGTCTCGGCGAGGGTGGCGTCCGCCAGACCCGGCGCCACTGTCAGGGCGTTCTCCAGCACTTCGCGCTGCCCGGCCGCCGTCACGCGGTAGTCGAAGCCCGCCTCCGCCTCGCGCGTCGCGCCCGCCACCACCCGGCCGCCGCCGAAGGCCAGGAGGTAGTGGCTGGTGCGGGGCAGGACCACCGGCCAGGCCGCGGTTTCCGTGCCCGGCAGGTCGAAGTGGCTGATCTGGCCGCGGTGCGGCGTCACCGGCAGGTCGATCCCCAGCGGGGCCAGCAGTTCGCGGCTCCACGCGCCGGCCGCCACCACCACGCTGTCGGCGTCCAGGGGGCCGTCCGGGGTCGCCACCGTGCCGTCCGCGCGGAACGCGACCTCGCCCTCGACGAACTTCGCGCCCCTCGCCTCGGCGGCCGCCAGCAAGGCCCGGCGCAGCTGGTGGCCGTCGACGCGCCCGGCGCCCGGCAGGTGCACCGCACCCAGCCTGGGCGCCAGCGCCGGGAACAGCTCGCGGGCCTGCGCCGGGTCGAGCCGCCGGACCTCGCCCATCTCGGGCGCGTCCGCCGCCCGCGACGTCAGCCGCTCGTGGGCTTCGGCCAGTTCCGCGTCGTCGGCCGAGACCACCATTCCGCCGACCACCTCGAACGAGGAACCTTCGAGCTCCGCGGTGAACTCCCGGTAGTACCGGCCCGCGGCCGCCGCGAGCGGGTAGAGCGCGTCGTTCCAGCGCGATGTCCAGGGGCTGACGATGCCGGCGCCGGCTTCGGTCGCCGTCCCCGGGCGCGCCGCGTCCGCGATGATCACTTCCGCGCCGCGGCCCGCCAGGTGCCAGGCCGTCGCCGCGCCGCCGATTCCGCTGCCGATCACAAGCACTCGCATGCTTCCCACCCTGCCCGATCTTGCCGCGCCCGGGCCAACGGGATAACCCACGCAGACGCCCGGCCGGTCGTATGCTGCGCGCCATGCCGAGCCGTGCCGAGCGGTATTTCGCCCATCTCGACACCCTGACCGGGTCCGCCGCGCCCCGGCTGCAGCCCATCCCGTCGACGCAGCCCGGGCTCGACGACGTCATCTCGTTCGTCTACGCCGACGAACCCGAGCCGCGCTACCTCACCGGCGCGACCTACGGCCTCTCGCTGGCCGACCACCCGGACTGGCACGGCGTCCGGCCCGAGCTGTGGATCAGCGTCCGGTCCGACGACCCGGTCTGGGCCCTGGCCATCGGTTACCTGGCCGAGCAGCTGCGCGGGACGTGCCCGTTCGTCTACGGCGACACCATCGACTTCGGCCAGCCGATCGCCCCGGAGTCGTCGATGACGGCGTTCGCGGTTTCGGCGCCCGCGGGCCTCGACGCGCACCAGTACACGCTGATCGACATCGGTGGCGCGCCGATCAGCATCGCGGGCTGCTACCCGGTGCACGACACCGAGCGGAAGTACATCCGCGAGCACGGCATCGACGCGTTCTGGCAGCTGGACTGGGACCTCTACGACGTCCGCCGCCCACCGGTGGTCTAGCGACGCTGCACCAATTCCCGGACCGCCTCGACGAACGCCTCGGCGTCCAGCTCGTCGTCCCACGAAGCCTGCAGCAGCAAGCCCTGGTAGATGGCCACGAGCACCCGGATCACCGCGTCCGGCGCGACACCGCCGAACGCCTCCCGCTGGTCGTCGACGCCTTGGCGAGCCAGGGCGCGGATCCGGGGTTCGCGGACGGTTTCGGCCCAGGCCTGCATCCCGAGGTTCCGCTGCTGTGCCGCGCCCGGCCCGGCGATCTCCCGCAACAGTCCGAGGTAGCCGGCCAAGGGATCGTCGGCGTCGCCCAGGCCGGCCGCCCGGGCCGTGTGCCATTCGCCGACGATCGCGAGGATCATGTCCTCCTTGCCGGTGAAGTACCGGTAGATCAGCCCGGCGGAAAGGCCGGACTCCTTGACGATGTCCTGCACGGAAGTGCGGTGGAACCCGGCACGGGCGAAGCAGCCGGCCGCGGCGTCGAGAATCTGACGGCGACGGCTCGCCAGGTGTTCCTCACTGACCTTGGGCATCTACCGGACCACCGCCCACGCGATCCGGTAGAACCCGGCGGCCGGCTCGTCCCGGTGGTAGCGGGCGGTCGCGTCCTTCGCCGACAGGTCACCTTTGAGGTCCAGACCTCGTTCGGCCAGGTAGCCGGGGACGTCGGCGGGCCGGAAGCCGAACGTCCACGGCTCACCGACCTGCGCGACCTTCCGCTGCCAGGCGACGTCGGCGCCGAGCACCGCCCGGTCGACGTAGGTGAAGATGATCGTGCTGCCTCGCGCGGTGATGGCGGCGAGGTCGCGCAGCGTCGAGTCGACGGCCTGCTCGGTGAGGTAGTTGGTGACGCCTTCCCAGACGACGGCCGTGCGCTTGTGCGGGAAGCCGTCGAGGGCCGTGACGAGGCTGTCGGTGCCGAGGTCGACGGGGACGTAGTGCACGTGCGGCCGGTCCGCGACGCGCCGGCGCTTGGCGCGCTGGGTCAGGGGGTGGTCGACCTCGTAGGTGGGCAGCCCGCCGGGGATGCGGTGGGCGCGGCTGTCGTACCCGGCCCCGAGCAGGAGCACCTGGTCCGGCTCGGCCTCGGTGAGCAGGTCGTCGATCAGCCGGGTGCGGGCGACCGCCGACATGCGCGGGCCGCCCGGGTAGTAGTGGTCGATGACGCGCGCGATGCCGTGCCCGAGCGGCCGGACGGCCGCGGCCCGCACGAGCCAGCGGTAACGGGCCGGCAGGAACCGGATGGCGAGGTCGTCGGCGAAGAGCCGGTCGCGGCGCCGCGTCTCCAGGGCGCGGAACAGGGCGACGTGCTCGGCGGTTCGGCTGGCGGAGCGCATGCGGCCAGCATAGCGAATGAACGTTCATTTTTTATCAGGTCCGTCGCCGTTCAGGCGCGGTAGGCAGCCGCCGCGATCCGGGCGAACGAGCGGATCAGCGGGTTCGCGTCGCCGGTCTGCCACGCGACGACCACCGGATTCGGGGCCATGTCCGGCAACGGCACCACGGCCAGCTCCCCGCGCGGCCGGTGCCCGAGCGGCATCAGCCCGACCGTGCCGTTCCACAGCACGGCCTGCAGGCACTCCTGGACCGCCCGCACCA
Organism: Amycolatopsis sp. NPDC003731; assembly: GCF_053586895.1. Classification (NCBI taxonomy): domain Bacteria; kingdom Bacillati; phylum Actinomycetota; class Actinomycetes; order Pseudonocardiales; family Pseudonocardiaceae; genus Amycolatopsis; species Amycolatopsis sp. NPDC003731. Next base: position 41,447 of record NZ_JBSFNC010000010.1, read on the forward strand.
CCGGCCCCTCGCGGGGTTCGCCGCCGTGCCAGTACGCCTGCCAGACCGGATCGGTGCCGTCCGGGAACCGGAACCAGCGCCGTCCGGCCAGGTCGGCGAGCGCGAGGTGGTCGCGGCCGGCCAGCGGGTCGTCGGCCCGCAGCACCGCGCCCACCGGGTCGGCACGCAGCTCGTGCACCGTCAGGCCGGTCTCGTCGAACGGCCCGCGGGTCAGCGCGACATCGACGAGCCCGGCGCGCAGGCCGCAGGTCGGGTCGGTGAGGTCGGCGTCGCGGACGCGGACCTCGACGTCCGGGTGCCGGGCCCGGTAGGCATCGGCGAGCCGGGCTGCGGCGGGGTCGGCCCCGTCACCGAGGATGCCGACGGTCAGCGTCGGCGTGCCCGCCGCCGTGGCGACACGCACGCGGGCCTGGTCGGCCTGGTCGAGCAGCGCTCGCGCCTCGGCCAGCAGCGCCGTTCCGGCCGGGGTGAGCGTGACGCCCGCGGCGGACCGCAGCAGCAGAACGGCCCCGACGTCGGTTTCCAGCTGCTTGATCGCCCGGCTCAGCGGCGGCTGGCTCATGTGCAGCCGCGCCGCGGCCCGGCCGAAGTGGAGTTCCTCGGCGACCGCGACGAAGTACCGCAGCGTGCGCAGCTCCATGACCGGCGACGATAGGCGCCCGGTATCGGCGCCACCGAACCGGTCTTGGACGGCGGCGGGCGAGCGGCGGTGGAATCGGGGCATGACCGAGCTGAACGATCCCGCCGTGCGTGTCTCCGGCGCCCGGGAGATCGCCCCCGACCTGCTGGTGATCCCGAACGACCACGTCGACCTGGTGCCGAACATCGGCGTCATCGGCGGCACCGAGGCCGTCCTGGTCGTCGACACCGGCATCGGCACCGCCAACGCCGAACAGGTGCTGGCCTTCGCGCGCGAAGTGGCGAAGGGCCGTCGCCTTTATCTGACCACGACCCACTTCCACCCCGAGCACGCGTTCGGCGCGCAGGTGTTCGCCGGTGAAGCCACCTACCTGGTCAACCGCGGCCAGGCCGAAGACCTCGCCACCCGGGGCCCCGGCTACCTGGAGATGTTCCGCGGCCTGGGCGAGACGATCGCCCGCCGCCTCGACGGCGTCAACGTGCCTACCCCCGACGTGGTGTACGACGAGCACACGCTCGACCTCGGCGACCGGACCGTCCGGCTGCGGCCCACGGGCCGGGGTCACACCGCCGGCGACCAGGTCGTCGAGGTCCCGGACGCCGGCGTCCTGTTCACCGGCGACCTGGCCGAAACCGGGCAGTTCGCGATCTTCCCGTGGTTCCCGCCGCACGACACGGACGTCTCGGGCGTGGGCTGGCTAGCGGTCCTGGACCGGCTGATCGCGGCCGGACCGCGCGTGGTCGTACCGGGCCACGGCGACCTCGGAGGGCTGCCGGTACTCACCGACGTCCGCGACTACCTCCGCGAACTCCGCGACGAAACCTGGCGCCGCCGGGACTCGGCGATGGGCATGGACGAGCTCACCGCCGAGGTGCGCGCTTTGCTCGTCGAGCGCCATCCCGAGTGGGCCGGCCGGGAGTGGATCGAGCCGGGCATCGGGTGCCTCTGCGCGGAACACGGCGTCACGGCGTGACGAGCCACTCGACGATCGCGCGCGAGATGGCGCCGCCGGCCCGCTCGTCGTAGCCCTCGAAACACGGCATCGAGTTCGCCTCCAGGAAGAACCATTCCCCGGTGGCGCGCTCGATCTTGAAGTCGACGCCCAGCAGAGGGACGCGGCAGTGCGCGGTCAGCCGCGCGCAGCCTTCGGCGATCTCTCGCGGAGGCACCAGCGGGCGGTAGTCGTTGACGCCCCGGACGGTCCGGTAGTCGAGCACCGGCGAGTCGATCAGCTCGCCGAACGACCGGTCGCCCACAACGTGGATCCGCACATCCGGCCCGGTGATCCGCTCCTGGAACAGCACCGGCAGGTGGACGAGCCGCGGCAGCCGGGGCTCGTGGTGCGGCTCGAAGACCGTCGCCCACGTCTTGGTGGCGCTGGCGCCCTTGAAGATCGCCCCGGCCCGGCAGCCGCGGACGAAGTCCAGCGCCTCCTGCGGGTCCGAGGTGAGGCAGCTTTCCGGGACCTGCCACCCGCCGACTTCGCCGAGGGTCACCGCGTGCAGCAGCTTGGTGAACCCGGACGCTTCGCGCAGCGGCGGGTTCATCACGTTGCCGGGCAGGAATTCGAGGATTCGCGCCAGCGCCTCGGTCTGGCCCGTCGAGGCTGCGGCGAGTTCGGGCGTGGGCGCGGCGGAAGCAACGTCCACGAGCCGGCACCAGACGGCGGCGAAATCCCCGGCGCGGTGAGTTTCGCCGTCCAGCGACAGCACGGTATCGGCCGGGCTGTCCAGGGGAATCCGGATGCGGCCGCGCATGGCCAGCGAGGGCAGGTCGACGGGCCGGAACGCGATCCCGGCTCCGCGCAGCGCCCGCAGCCCGGCCGTGAAGGTCGGGTCGGCGGCGACACCGAGACAGAGGATCATGAGGTGAGCCCGGCCAGCAGGGCCGCGTAGACCTGGTCCTCGAAGTCCGGGAACAGGTGGTGCCCCGGCCAGCACAAGACGTCGGCCAGCCGCGGAATTCCGGCGTCCAGGTCCACCCGGAAGTCGGCGAACATCGTTCCCCGCCTTCGGATCCAGGCGACGATCGGGGCCACCCGGTCCGCCGTGGCCGCGTCGAGCCGTGGTCCGGCGCCGCCCGCCTCGAAGAGCTCCGCTCCGGCAACGACGAACCGGCGGGTGCGGCCCGGGTCGCTGATCTGGACGACGTCGAACCGGCTGCGCGGCGCGTCGGGGTCCAGCACTGTCCACTCGGGAATCCGGTACACCTCCCGTCCCGGCGCCGAGCCGTCGTTGAGGATCACCGTGCGCGGTGGCTCGACCACCCCGGCACTCGCGAGTTCGAGCGGGTCCAGGCGCGCGAAGAACCCGTGCTCCGACGGCCGGTTGACCACCGGCCCCGGCCACAGGGCGACCGCCGACCAGAAGGCCGCGTAGGTCTCGGCCGCGGCGAAGGCGCGATCCGGATCCGGCTCGTCACCCCAGCCGCCGGTCCCGCGGTTGAGGATCCCGGACACCTCGACGCCGTCGCACGTCAACCGCGCACGGCAAATCCGCTCGCGGGTTGCCCGCACCGAGACGCCGACCCGGCCGAACCCGTGCGCGACGACCGCTGGAACCCCTTGCGAGATCGCGAAATCGGCGAACCGGACGGCCGTCTCGTCCGTGTCCGCGGCGATGACCAGGAGCGTCATCGGCCGCTGGTTTCCCAGACTTCGAGGGCCGCCGCGACCTGCCAAGCGGTTCGCGCCAGCTCGTCGACCACCGCCGGGCGTGCTTCGGCCGGGACGAACGGGTCGCCGATCGAGACGGATTCGTCCTCGTCAGCGGAACCCGGCATACCGCTCCATCGATTCGCTGGTTTCGGTGTTCTCGCTGGTTTCCGTCATCTCCGAACGCTCGGAGGTCTCACTCCCTTCGGTGCCTTCCTTTCCTTCGGAACGCTCAGTGTTTTCGGAACTCTCCGTTCCTTCGGACCCGATCCGGGACAATTCGGGAATTCCGGACCCGGAAATCACGCCGAGGTAGCTCGCGGCGCGCCTTCTGATCTCGACCGGGAAATCGGTGAACACAGCTTCGTCGCCCATCCTGACCCCTCCCACGCCCCACCGTCGCCGGTCTTTCCATGGGAGCACTCGGCGAAAGCGGGTGTCAACGCTGCCCCGCGCGATGCACCTGCATGGGGCAGCGTCGATTCCCGGGAACCGTTTCTTATTCACCGGGTATGGGCCCTGCGCAATTCCGGGTCACCGTTCACGCCCGGGCGCCGAGCACCGCCATTGCCGCGTTGTGGCCGGGGATGCCGCTGACACCACCTCCTCTCGCGGCACCCGCGCCACACAGCAGGATGCGTTCGTGGGCGGTCTCGACGCCCCAGCGACCGGCCTGGGCCGGATCTTCCGCGTACGGCCACGACAGGTCCCGGTGGAAGATGTGCCCCGCCGGAAGGCCCAGCTCGGCTTCCAGGTCCAGCGGGGTCTTCGCTTCCACACAGGGCCTGCCGTCCGGCGCGATCAGCAGGCAGTCCTCGATCGGCTCGGCCAGCACGCTGTTCAGCGAAGCGAGCGTCGCGCGCAACGCCGCTTCGCGTGCCTCTTCGTTGCGCCCCTCGAAGAGGCGTGCCGGCATGTGCAGGCCGAACAGGGTGAGGGTGTGCGTGCCGGCCGCGCGTTCGGCCGGGCCGAGGATCGACGGATCCGTCAGCGAGTGGCAATAGATTTCGCAGGGCGGCAGCGTGGGGATCCCGCCCGCCGCCGCCTCGCGGTACGCCGTTTCCAGCTGGCTGAAGGTCTCGTTGACGTGGAAGGTGCCCCCGAACGCTTCGGCCGGATCGACGTCCGGGTCACGCAGCCTCGGCAGCCGCGTCAGCACCATGTTGACCTTCAGCTGTGCGCCTTCCGGGCGCTCCGCCGGATCCTCGCCCAGCAGCCGCGCGAGCGCCGCCGGCGCGACGTTCGCGAGGACGTGCCCGCCCCGGACGACGAGTTCGGTGTCGTCACGCCGGTAACGCACCTCGCCGTCCGGGTCGATCGCGAGCACCTCGGCCCCGGTCACCAGGCACGCGCCCGCCGCGGCGGCAACCGCCGCGAGCGAACGGGTGACCGCGCCCATACCGCCGACCGGGACGTCCCAGTCGCCGGTGCCGTTGCCGATCACGTGGTACAGCAGACACCGGTTCTGCCGCAGGTCCTCGCCGTCCGCCGGGGCGAACGTGCCGATCAGCGCGTCGGTGAGCACCACGCCGCGCACCGTGTCGTGGCCGAACCACGACCTGAGCGCTTCGCCGATCGGCCGTTCGAACAGCAAGGACCACGCCTCGGCATCGCCGACGCGCTCGCGGAAGTCCACTTCGGACAGCAGCGGTTCGGTGAGCGTCCCGAACGCACGCCCGGCGACGCGCTCGGTCAGCTCGTAGAACCGCTGCCAGGCCGAGAAGTCCGAAGTGGACCCGGTGACCGCCCGGAACGACGACGCCGTCCGGACGGCGTCGTCGTTGTCGACAAGGAGACCGGAGCCGCCCGACGGGGTGTAGGACGACATCCGGCGCCGTCGCAGTTCCACGTCGAGGCCGAGGTCGGCCACGATCTTCTTCGGCAGCAGGCTGACCAGGTACGAGTAGCGCGAAAGCCGGACGTCCACGCCCTCGAACGCGCGGAACGAGACGGCGGCGCCACCGGTCTCTTCCCGCCGTTCGAGCACGAGCACGGACCGGCCCGCCCGCGCCAGGTACGCGGCCGCCACCAGGCCGTTGTGCCCACCGCCGACGATCACCACGTCGTAGCTGTCCATCTGCCGCCCTTCCTGGTTCGGCCTGCCCGTTCATCGTGACCACGGCGCCGGGGCGAATTCAAGGAAACGTCACGAATGGACCGTTCGCGCTATTCGGTTGCGCGGCGGCGGAGAAGTCCGGCATCCTGTGCGCACCCGGCAGGGAGCCGGTGTGGTGAGAACGGGAGGTGCCTGACGTGAGGACTGTCCGGGCCTTTTCGCGCCCTCACCCACCCGCCCCCCGAGGCTGACCACGCGCCCGGTGGGGCATCCCTGATCAAGGAGAAACCCACCAGTGCGCCAGCACGACTACGAAGACTTCGACCTGTTCGACGACCAGCCCACCCGGCGCCGGAAGAGCCCGCGGCGCGGCCGGTTCGACGAACCCGAACCCACCCGCAGCGGACGGCTGACCGAAGCCGAGCGCGTCCGGCTCGCGAAACTGCGCGACGACGCCTACACCGAAAACCAGCTGCCCGACGGCGCCGACCGCTGGTCCACCTGGGACGACGCCGAGCACGGCCCGCTCCCCCGGCCGGACTGGGTCGTCACCGAGCTCGCCGCGGTCGACACCGACCTCGGCGTCCTCAAGACCGGCAAGGAGGCCGACGTCCACCTGCTGCGGCGCGGGCTGCCCGGCACGCCGGGCACGCTCCTCGCCGCGAAGCGCTACCGCAGCGACGAGCACAAGCTGTTCCACCGCGACGCGGGCTACCTCGAAGGGCGGCGGATGCGCCGGTCCCGCGAGATGCGCGCGATGGCCCAGCGCAGCGCGTTCGGCCGCAACCTGATCGCCGAGCAGTGGGCGGTGGCGGAGTTCGCCGCGCTGAGTCGCCTGTGGACGCTCGGCGCGCCGGTGCCCTACCCGGTGCAGCGGGAGGGGACGGAACTGCTGCTCGAGTTCCTCGGCGAGGACGACGGCACCGCCGCGCCCCGGCTGGCCCAGGTCCGCCCGGACCCGGACGAGCTGACGGACCTGTGGTTCCAGGCCACCGCGGCGCTCGAACTGCTCGCCTCCGAAGGGCTCGCGCACGGCGACCTCTCGGCGTACAACCTGCTCGTGCACCGGGGCAGGCTGATGGTGATCGACCTGCCCCAGGTCGTCGACGTCGTCGCCAACCCCGGCGGCGTCGAGTTCCTGGCGCGGGACGTGCGCAACCTGGCCGGCTGGTTCCACGGCCGGGGCCTCGGCGAGGACGTCACGAACACCGGGGAACTGCTGGCCGAGCTGGTTTCCGCGGCCGGCATGGACTGATTCCGCGGCGGCGTCGCAGGTGTGGCGTGGAACACGCCTGCGACCCCGCCCACAACCGGTGACCTCGATGCGTAGTCCCAGCTCCGGCTCGGGTACAGTGAACACAGACCGCAACCGGCGGCGTGGATGAGTTGGTGTCCGTCGCCTCCAGAGCCACCGAATGGCTCGCGGTAATCCGTAACCCAAGCGGCGCGCAGTGTCGGCAAGCGATGACACGGTGTGCCGGGTCCGTCCCTGTGAACGCCCATCGCACACCATCTTGCCCTGCCTGCGCGCGGGCAGCCCGGGCCTCCCTTGCGACGAACCACGTCCGAGAGGCATTTGTGACAGTCACGTTCAACTCCGGCCACTCCTCGACGTCCGCCCGCGCGGGCCGTCCCGACCACAAGCCGCGCCAGCGGTCTGCGGGCGGCGACATGCTGCGCGACGACGCCGTCGAGACCGTGGTCACCAAGACGTTCGCCCAGCTGGGCCTGCCGGAGCCGCTGCTCCGCGCGCTGGCCGATGCGGGCATCGCCAACCCGTTCCCGATCCAGTCCGCGACCATCCCGGACGCCCTGGCCGGCCGCGACGTGCTGGGCCGCGCCCAGACCGGCTCCGGCAAGACCCTCGCCTTCGGCCTGGCCATGCTGGCCCGGCTGGACGGCGGCAAGGCCCGCCCGAAGCGCCCCCGCGCGCTGATCCTGGTCCCGACCCGCGAGCTGGCCATGCAGGTCGCCGACTCGCTGACCCCGCTGGCCAAGGCCCTGGGCCTGTGGTGCCGCACGGCCGTCGGCGGCATGGCTTTCGCCCGTCAGGCGGACGCGCTGTCCCGCGGCGTCGACCTGCTGATCGCCACGCCGGGCCGCCTGTCGGACCACGTCCGCCAGGGCACCGCGCACCTGGGCGACTGCAACTTCATCGCGCTCGACGAGGCCGACCAGATGGCGGACATGGGCTTCATGCCGCAGGTCCGCGAGATCCTCGACCTGACCCCGCCGGGCGGGCAGCGGCTGCTGTTCTCCGCGACGCTCGACGGTGACGTCAACCGCCTGGTCAAGCAGTACCTGACCGACCCGGTCACGCACTCGGTCGCGCCGTCGACCGCCAGCGTGACGACCATGGACCACCACGTGCTCCAGGTCTCGCACCAGGACAAGCAGGACGTCATCACGCAGATCGGCGCCCGCGAGGGCCGCACGATCATGTTCGTGCGCACCAAGCACCACGTCGACCGCCTCACCGAGCGGCTGCGCGAGCAAGGTGTGCACGCGGCGGCGCTGCACGGCGGCAAGACCCAGGGGCAGCGCAACCGCGTCCTCGCCGACTTCAAGGACGGCCACACCCCGGTGCTGGTCGCCACGGACGTCGCCGCGCGCGGCATCCACGTCGACGACATCTCGCTGGTGCTGCACGTCGACCCGGCCGCCGACCACAAGGACTACCTGCACCGCGCCGGCCGCACGGCCCGCGCCGGGGCGTCCGGTGTGGTCGTCACGCTGGCGACGCACGACCAGCGCCGGATGGTCCGCCGGCTGACCGACCGCGCCGGCGTGCGCGCGGAGTCGACGACGGTCCGCCCGGGCGACGCCGAACTGTCCCGCATCACCGGTGCCCAGGAGCCCAGCGGTGAGCCGGTCGTCGAGCGGCGGCGCGAGAACCCGCGCCGCGGCGGCGGTGGCTTCCGCGGAGACCGCGGCTTCGGCGGCGGCCGGGGCGGCGAGCGCGGCGGTTCCTACCGCGGCGAGCGCAGCTACGGCGACCGTGACCGTGGCGGCGAGCGCGGCGGCGACCGTGGTGGTTACCGCGGCGGCGACCGCGAAGGCCGTCCCGGTGGCTTCGGCGGCCGCGGCCGTCAGCCCCGCTCGGGCAACGGCGGTGGCTACGGCCGCCCGAGCCGTGGCCCGCGTCGCGGCTACGACAGCTGATCGTCCTCTTTCGGAAGCCCCGGACCACGCGGTCCGGGGCTTCCGGCGTTTCCAGCCCCGCTTGGCCGGGCGCCGGGGCCCGGATGGGAGACTGCGGGACGTGACTACGCCGCCGACGCTCCCGCCCGACGAGGTTTTCGACTGGCTCGACGCCGAGGCGGAAAAGCGGGCGAACGCGGGACTCGTGCGGCAGCTGCGGCCGCGTCCCGCGCAGGCCGACGAGCTGGACCTGGCCGGCAACGACTACCTCGGGCTGGCGCGCGACAAGCGGGTCGCCGGGGCCGCCGCGGCCGCCGCGCTGCGCTGGGGCGCCGGGTCGACCGGGTCCCGGCTGGTCACCGGATCGACCGAGCTGCACACCGAGCTGGAGCTGGAGCTCGCCCGGTTCTGCGGCGCGCAGGCGGCGCTCGTGTTCTCCTCCGGCTTCGCCGCGAACCTCGGTGCGGTGACGGCGCTGTCCGGGGCCGAGTCGGCGATCGTCACCGACAAGTACATCCACGCGTCGCTGATCGAGGGCTGCCGGCTGTCGCGGGCCGACGTCGCCGCGGTCGCGCACTCGACGCCGTCGGCGATCAAGCACGCACTGGCGACCCGCCGCAAGCCGCGGGCGCTGGTGGTGACGGACTCGGTGTTCTCGGTCGACGGCGACCTGGCCCCGCTCGACGAGCTGGCCGGGATCTGCCGATCGCACAGCGCCGCGCTGCTGGTCGACGACGCGCACGGCTTCGGCGTCCTCGGCGAAGGCGGCCGCGGGGCGGTCCACGCGGCCGGGCTTTCGGGCGCGCCCGACGTCGTCACGACGTTGACGCTGTCGAAGTCCCTCGGCGCGCAGGGCGGGGCCGTGGTGGGGCCGCGCCGGGTGATCAAACACCTGGTGGACACGGCACGCAGCTTCATCTTCGACACCGCGCTGGCGCCCGCGAGCGCCGCGGCCGCGCTGGCGGCGTTGCACGCGCTGAAGGAAGAGCCGGGGCTGGCCGGGAAGGTGCTCGAGAACGCGGGCAACCTGGCGATGTCGCTGAAGGCGAACGGGTTGAAGGCGAGCGTTCCGGACGCCGCCGTGATCTCGGTTCAGGCGCCGTCCGCGGAGACGGCGGTGGCGTGGGCCGCGGCGTGTGCCGAGCAGGGCATCCGCGTCGGGTGCTTCCGGCCGCCGTCGGTGCCGGACGGGATTTCGCGGCTGCGGCTGACCGCGCGGGCCGACCTCACGGAGTCCGATGTGGACCGTGCGGTGAAGGTGATCACCGCGACGGCCCCACGGGGCGCGCTCGCCTGAGCGGTGGTCACGGGCGGCGGCGCATCCTGATGTGCGGGATCCCGTCGTCGTCGGTGTATTCGTCGCCTTCCGCGACAAAGCCGTAGCGCGCGTAGAAGCCCTGGACGTAGGTCTGCGCGTCGAGGACGTACTCGCCCGGGACGGTCAGGGCCGCGTCCATCAGGCGGGCCGCCAGGCCGGCGCCACGGGCGTGCGCCGCCGTCGCCACGCGGCCGATGCGGCGGATGCCGCCCGGGTCGAGCAGGACCCGCAGGTACGCCAGGACCGAGCCGGCGTCCTCGAACCACAGGTGGCGGGTGTCCGGGAGGAGGTCGCGGCCGTCGAGCTCCGGGTACGCGGCCTTCTGCTCCACGACGAACACGTCGACGCGCAGGCGGAGGATGTCGTGCAGCTGGGCGGCGGTCAGTTCGGGACCGGTCGTGTCGTGCAGGGTCGGCATACCCCTGCTTAGCACGCTCAGCCGAGGAGGCGGGGCCTGGCCTGGGCTTCGATGTCGTTGGCGTACGTCGAGACGCGCGTGTAGACACCCGGCCTGTTCGCCTTCGCGCAGCCGTCGCCGAAGGAGACGATGCCGATCAGCGTGTCGCCGACCACGAGCGGGCCGCCGGAGTCGCCCTGGCAGGCGTCGACGCCGCCCTCGGCGTAGCCCGCGCACACCATGGTTCGCTGGTCGTAGACGTCGTAGTCGGTGCGGCACTCGCTGTCCGAGACCACCGGCACGTCGGCGCTGCGCAGGTAGTCGGAACGGGCGCCGCCGTCGGCGATGCGGCCCCAGCCGAGCACGGTCGCCTGGGTGCCCTTGGCGTACAGCCCCGCGTCGCCGCTTTCGGGCAGCTTCGCGGGCCGGTAGTCGAGCTGGCCGCGGACGGTCAGCACCGCGACGTCGCCGCCCTTCGTCGGGTCGCTGTAGCCCTGGGCGACCCAGACCTTCGAGACGCCGAGGACCTGGCCGTCGCCCGTGCGCTTGTCCTCGCGGCCGGCGACCACGCGGATGTCCTGCTTCGCCACCGCTTTCGCGCAGTGCGCCGCCGTCGCGACCGACGTCGAGCTCACGATCACCGCGCCGCAGAACTGGTTGCCGCCCGCGTCGGTCAGGTACACCGCGTACGGGTGCTCCGACAGCGAAGCCTTTTCGCCGCCGACGATCCGCGGCTGGTTGGCCGAAGCCGGGCCGGCCACCGCCGTGCCCACCACGACCGGGATGGCGACCGCGGCGACCGCGAGGAGCGCGCCGCTCGCGAACAGCAGGGATCGGCGGAACTTCACGGGCATGGGTCTTCCCCTTTTCGGCGCAGCACGGAGCTAAGCACTCGGCATCCGGACAACTCCGGTGCGTGAACGACGTGCGCTCAATACCCTAAGCCGAGGGGGCCCAAAACGGTGTCACTGGAACGGGTGGTCTCCGCTCCCGGCCGCCTCTGCCAAGCTGACCGGATGTGGCGGACGGCGGCGGCGTGGGCAGCACTGGCCCTCACCCTGTGCGCATGCTCGGCGGAAGCACCGCCACCATCCCCGCCTGCGCCTGCGGCGACACCAGCGGCAACGGCGACGACCGCCGTGGCGAAGCCGGCGCCGACGTCGAGCGCGCCCGCCGTCACCTGGCAGGTGGGTGCCCGGCCGCTCCCCCGCCGTCCCGACGGCTTCGGCGAGGTCGAGCCGACGCCACCCGAACTGGTGAATCGGGCACTTCCGACAAAAGACCTCCTCCCGCCGCCCGCCGGGGCCGCCTACGCGTCGACGATCAGCGCCGTGCCCGCCGACGTCCTCGCGCGCAGCACGTGGCAGCCCGCCTGCCCCGTCAAGGCCGGCGACCTCCGCTACCTCACGATGTCGTTCTGGGGCTTCGACGGCCGCGCGCACACCGGCGAAATGCTGGTCAACGCCCGCGGCGCGGCGGGCATCACGAAGGTTTTCGGACAGCTCTTCGCCGCCCGCTTCCCCCTGGAGGAGATGCGCGTGACCGGCCCGGCCGAGCTCACCGCGCCGCCGACCGGGGACGGCAACTCGACCAGCGCGTTCGTCTGCCGCCCGGTGCGCGGGCAGACGACCTGGTCGGCGCACGCCTCCGGGCTCGCGGTGGACGTCAACCCGTTCTGCAACCCCTACACCCAGGGCGACCTCGTGCTGCCCGAACTGGCCTCGGCGTACGTCGACCGTTCGCGCAAGCGGCCCGGCATGGTGCTGGCCGGCGACGCGACCGTGCGCGCGTTCGCGGCGATCGGGTGGAGCTGGGGCGGCACCTGGGCCAGTCCGAAAGACCGGATGCACTTCACCGCGACCGGCCACTGACCACGTAATACGACGTTAAGCACAACGGGGAACACCAGCCTCCACGGCAGGGTTGGCTAGGGTGAAACGACCGGAACCGGACCCGCGGAGGATGCAGTGCCCCACTACGACCTGGTGATCGTCGGGACGGGATCGGGGAACTCGATCCTCGGCCCGGACTTCGCCGGCAAGAAGACGGCGATCGTCGAAAAGGGCACCTTCGGCGGCACCTGCCTCAACGTGGGCTGCATCCCGACGAAGATGTTCGTGTACGCCGCCGACGTCGCGTACACGCCTTCGCACAGCGCCAAGTACGGCGTCGACGAAGAGCTGAAGGGCGTGCGCTGGCGCGACATCCGCGACCGGATCTTCGGCCGCATCGACCCGATCGCCGAGGGCGGCGCGGAGTACCGGCGCCACCACGAGGACAACGCGAACGTCGACGTCTACGAGGGCACCGGCCGCTTCACCGGGCACAAGGAGCTGCGCGTCAGCTTCGGCGACGGGCGCCCCGACGAGGTGCTGACCGCCGACGAGTTCGTGCTCGCCGCGGGCGGCCGGCCGGTCATCCCCGACATCCCGGGCCTGGACGGCGTCGACTACCACACCTCCGACACCGTGATGCGGCTCGACGAGCTGCCCGAGCGGATCGTCATCCTCGGCGGCGGGTACATCGCGGCCGAGTTCGCGCACGTCTTCGCCTCCTTCGGCGTGCAGGTCACGCTGGTCAACCGGTCCGGGCGGCTGCTGCGCTCGGAGGACGAGGACGTCAGCGCCCGCTTCACCGAGCTGGCCGCCGAGCGGTTCGACGTCCGCCTCGAGCGCAAGACCGTGCGGGCGCGCAAGACCGACAGCGGCATCGCACTGGACCTCGAAGGGCCGCAGGGCGCCGAGACCGTCGAAGGTGACGTCCTGCTGATCGCCACCGGCCGCAAGCCGAACTCCGACCTCCTCGACGTCGCCGCCACCGGGGTGACCACAATGGACAGTGGACACGTCGTGGTGGACGACTACCAGCAGACCGCGGTCGAGGGCATCTACGCCCTCGGCGACCTGTCGTCGCCGCACGAGCTCAAGCACGTCGCGAACCACGAAGCCCGCGTGGTGCAGCACAACCTCCTGCACCCGGACGAGCGGATCACCGCCGACCACCGGTTCGTGCCGCACGCGGTCTTCACGCACCCGCAGGTGGCCTCGGTCGGGCTGACCGAGCAAAAGGCCCGCGAGCTGGGCGTGTCCTACGTGGTCTCGAAGCAGGACTACGCCGGGATCGCGTACGGCTGGGCGATGGAGGACACCACGGGCTTCGCGAAGCTCCTGGCCGACCCGGCGACCGGGCAGCTGCTCGGCGCGCACATCATCGGCCCGCAGGCGTCGTCGGTGATCCAGCCGCTCATCCAGGCGATGAGCTTCGGCCTCGACGCGCGCAGCATGGCCCGCGGGCAGTACTGGATCCACCCGGCGATGCCGGAGCTGATCGAGAACGCGCTGCTGAACCTGCCCCTGGACTGAGGCGCCGGCGGGCCGGGACGCACCCGGCCCGCGGCGGCTCACAGGGTGATCGACCAGGTGTCGAGGGTGCCGGTGTCGCCGGTCCCGTAGTCGGTGACGCGCAACTGCCAGCGGCCGCCGGCCGGGGCGGACGCCGGAACCGTGAACGTCCGGGTGCCGTTCCACGCCGTGCACGTGCCGCCACCGCTGTACTTGAGCGGGTACGCCTTGCTGCCGGGGTCGAGCAGCGTGACGCCGAGGTCCTCGGCGCACGTGTGCCGGATCGTCACCGCGACGGAAAGCGGCGTCGCCGCCTGGCCGGTCAGCGTGGACGTGACCGGGCTGAACAGCTGCTGGTGGTCGCGGATCGGGTAGTCCGTGTCGTTGGTGAAGGTCCGGCCGCCCGGCGCCGGGCCGCTGCCGGTCACCAGGGTCAGCCGCCACTTGGCCAGCGCCTCGGCCACCGGCTGGAAGAGTGACAGATCCCCGTCCGAAGGGTTCTGGACGCACTGCGACGGGCCGCCGTCGTGCAGGCCGGTGGCCTTGTCGCCGAGCAGCCAGCCGCCGCCGGAGTCGCCGCCGAGGGAGCACGCCGTCGTCCAGGTCAGGTCGTCGATAACCAGGCCGCCGCCGTAGTCGACGGACTTGTGCGTGTACTTCACCTCGCCGCACTGCCAGTGCGAGGTGTTGCCGGAGTGGCAGACGCGGTCGCCGACCATCGCTTCGGCCGCGCCGGACAGCGTGATCGCCGGCTGGCCCCAGGTGTTCACCGACGCCGAGAGGTTCCACCCGGCCTCCGTCACCGCGACGACACCCATGTCGCCTTCGCGGGCGTTGACGCTGTGCGTGCCGCCGACGTTCGACGTGCCGATCCGGTTCTGCTGCCCCGAAGCGCCGTAGGCGGCCTGGTCGCGGTCGTTCGTGCAGTGCCCCGCGGTCAGGAAGTGCTTCGCACCGGTGGAATCCGTCACCGGGAAGCCGACCGAGCAGTTGCTCTCACTGCCCGGCCACCACGGGTTGCCGGTCTGGATCGTGCCCGACTGCTGCCGCGGCGACGTCGTGGTCTCGGTGATCCGGACCCCCAGCTCCCGCACGCGCGAAAGGAAGCTGTCGGTCGCGGCGGTCTTCTTCGTCCGGTCGACGTCCACCCCGACGTCGTTGGCGCGGACGTCGACGCCCCAGCCGTAGACGCCAGGGACGCCCCCGCCGACGAGGTCGCGGACGGCCGAGGCGGTGCGGTCGAGCTCGGCCCGGCTCCGGGCCACGACCCGGGCCGCCGCACCCGCGGCACGGGCCTCCTCAGCCGCTTCCGGCGTGGTGACGGCGATGGTCAGCTGCCCGGCGGCGGCATCGAACCACTGTCCCGCGGCCTGCGCACGGACGGCCGCGGGCAGGGTCCCGGCCAGCCGGTGCGCGCGATCCTGGGCGGCGAGCTGGGTCCGGGCCTGTCCTGCGGACAGCCCGAACGCCGCGGCGACACCCGCCACTTCGGCGTCCGGATGGTCCGGCGCCGCTTCGGCGGGCATGACACCCGGTCCCAGCGTGGCCAGCGCGGCCACACTGACGGCGGAAACGAATCTGCGCATCGGTTTCTCCTCGGATCGGCGAGTGGAGTGCGCAGACGGTAAGCCGCCGGAAGGCCCGCGGTGCAGATCCGCAAGTCCTTAACAATCAACCGGCCAGTCCCATGCGAAGCCGTACCGGCCAGGCCCGAAATTGAGCGCGACCCCGTGCACCGCACCGGATTCCGGCACGACGTCGGCGTTTTCGCCGGGCTCGGCGAACCGGCGGCACACCGGCGGCACCGCCTCCTGGGAGAACCGGATTTCGAGCACGTATTCGCGGACCGGGAGCCGGAACTTCCGTTCGTAGTTCAGCGCGACCGGGTGCGGCGCGGAATTCGCCAGCGTGTGTTCGGTGATCACCGTTTCGCCGCGCAGCAGCGGCCTGCCGAAGAGCAGTTCGACGACGAGAAGGCCGTCTTCGGGCTGCAGCACGCTGCGGCCCGCTCGGCAGCCGCGCAGCGAACGCAGCTCCGGCAGGGGCCGGTCGTG
The DNA here is from genome assembly GCF_053586895.1 of Amycolatopsis sp. NPDC003731. Taxonomy (NCBI): domain Bacteria; kingdom Bacillati; phylum Actinomycetota; class Actinomycetes; order Pseudonocardiales; family Pseudonocardiaceae; genus Amycolatopsis; species Amycolatopsis sp. NPDC003731. The sequence goes on from NZ_JBSFNC010000010.1 coordinate 57,047, forward strand.
CTCGTCGAGGTGCAGGATCACCACCCACCGGTCCGGGCCGTCGGCCTCGGCCCGCAGTACCTGCCGCGACCGGATCTCCAGCTCCTCGCGACCCGGGCCGACGAGAACGACGTCGTGCTGGCTGAGCCGGGTCAGCCGCTCGTCCCACCGGGTGTCCACATCGGACACCGCGGCCTCGATGCGCGGCCCGTCCGGCCAGAACCGGCCGATCCCGGCGGGCGCGGACCGGCCGGTCCGCGGCGGGCCGAGCAGCGCGACCAGCGAGCCCGCCGGCACCTCGAGGATCGCTTCGAGCTGCCGCAGCCCGTGCACCGAGTCGCGCCGCCGGGGGCGGCTGCGGCCGGACTGCCAGTAGCTCAGGGTCGCCGTCGTGACCGAGACACCGCGGGTGCGCAGGTGCTCGCGGAGCCGGTCGAGGCTCAGCCCGCGGGCGCGGATGGCCGCGCGCAGAGCCGCGTCGAAGGGGCCCTCGCGCAGCAACGTCCCGAGGTCGGGCACCGGCACGGCCACCCGGTGATCCTAAGTCGCGGCAACCGGGGCGAAAGCCGTTAACAATCAAGAATCAGACGAAGCGGTGGCGCCCGGCGAGGGCGCCGAACGCCAGCTGCACCACGAGCAAGCCGAGCAGCATCGCCAGCGGCACGGTCCAGCCGCCCGCGAGGTCGTGCAGCAGGCCGAAGAGGAACGGCCCGAGCGCGGCGAACAGGTAGCCGAAGCCCTGCGCCATCCCGGACAGCCGGGCGGTGTCGGCGCCGGTCCGCGCGCGCAACGCGATCACGGTCAGGGCCAGCGAGAACGTGCTCATCCCGAGCCCGACGAGGATGCTCCAGAGCAGGGGCGACCACGACGGCGCGAGCATCAGCCCGATGGTCCCGGCGACACCGAAGACGCCGAGCCCGACGATCCACGGGCTCTGCCCGCGCTGCCGGGCCGCCATCGGCGCGACGACGAGACTGATCGGCACGGCGATCAGCGAAACCAGGCCGAACAGCAGCCCGGCGTCCTCGCGCGGGACGCCCGCGTCCATCAGCACCTGCGGGAACCAGCCCATCGCCGCGTAGGCGTAGAACGCCTGCAGGCCGAAGAACCCGGTGACGATCCAGGCCAGCCGGTTGCGCAGCAGCGACCGGCCACCCTCGGCGCCTTCGGCGGGCCGCGGTGCCCGGCCGGTGCCGCGGGCTGCGAAGATCCAGGCCAGCAGCGCGACGACGGCGAGCACCGCCCAGCCGCCCAGTGCCGGGCGCCAGCCACCGAGGGTGTCGCCCAGCCGCGGGGTCACCGCCGACCCGAGCGCGCCGCCGCCCTGCAGCGCGGCGGTGTAGACGCCGGTCAGCACGCCGATCCGAGCCGGGAAGGAGTCCTTGATGACGACCGGGATGAGCACGTTGATCAGGGCGATCCCGGCGGTCGCGACGAGCGTCCCGCCGAGCACCACGGCCGGGCCGTCGAGCACGCGCAGCACGAGCCCGGCGGCGAGGGCGGCCAGCGCGATCGCGATGGCCGCGCCGATCCCGGCCCGGCGCGCCAGCAGTGGCGCGGCGAGCCCGGCGCCGGCGAAGCAGAGCGTCGGCAACGTCGTGAGCAGCCCGGCCCAGACGACCGAAGTGCCCAGGTCCTGGCGCATTTCGGCGAGCATCGGCCCGACGCCGGTGATCGCCGGGCGCAGGTTCAGGGCGGTGAGCACCACCGCGACCGCGAGCAGCGCGCCGGCGGCGACCACGCCGGGCGTCCGGACTTCGATGACGCCGTCCAGTTCGGGTTCACGGTGTTCGACGGGCATGGCGCTACTATCGCATACGTAGGATGATTGGATGAAGGGATAATCCTGTGCCTCTGGCCACCACGCGCCGAGCAGGCCTCGTCGACCAGGTCATCGACCAGCTGCGGACCGCGGTCACGCAGGGCGAATGGCCGATCGGCGAACGCATCCCGACCGAGGCCGAGCTGGTCGAGCAGCTCGGCGTCGGGCGCAACACCGTCCGCGAAGCCGTGCGCGCGCTCGCGCACACCGGGCTCCTGGAGGTCCGGCAGGGCGACGGCACCTACGTGCGCGCCACGAGCGAGGTCTCCGGCGCGATCCGCCGGCTCTGCGGCACGGAACTGCGTGAAGTCCTGCAGGTCCGGCGCACCCTCGAAGTCGAAGGCGCCCGGCTCGCGGCCGTCGAGCGGACCGAAGACGAGGTCGCCGAGCTGCGCGCCCTGCTCGCCCGCCGCGAAACCGACCTGCGGGCCGGCCAGTGGCAGGACTTCGCCCGCACCGACGCCGAGTTCCACTGCGCCGTGGTCGCCGCCGGGCACAACCGGCTGCTCACCGAGCTCTACCGCGGGCTGACCGAGGTCATCGCGGCGAGCATCGCGACGACGTCCAGCATCGCGCCGGGCGCGGATCACGTACCGGAGATCGGCCACGAAGGCCTTGCCGAGGCCATCGCCGACCGCGACCCGGACCGCGCGGCCGCGGAGGCCTGCGGGTTCCTCGACGAGCTCCTGGAGCGGATCGAACACGCCTGACCTGCGAGTTCTGCCATAGATGACCCCTAAGGGTGCCATTTCAGGGTTGTTGTGGCACCACCGTGGTGCCATATTTGTGCCATGGACCTGACACCCTTCGTGGACAGCCTCCGCCGCGAGTTCGCGGTAGCCGCCGAGGCGGCCGGCGAGGACGCTGTCACCCTGGCCGAACGGCTGGCCTCCCCGCTGGAGTCCGCCATCCGGCTCACCCTGCTCGACGCGCTGTCGGCCGCGGCCGACGAGATCACCCGCGACCTCGCTCCCGGATCCGTCGAAGTACGCCTTCGCCGCCGCGAAGCGGAGTTCGCGGTTTCCGTGCCCACGGCGCCCGAACCGGCTCCGGCGGAGGCCCCGCCACCACCCGAGGCCGACGACGGCGCCGTCTCCCGGATCAACCTGCGGCTCCCCGACCAGCTGAAGCAGCGGGTGGAGGAGGCCGCGAGCCGCGACCGGCTCTCCATCAACGCCTGGCTCGTCCGGGCCGCGAACGCCGCACTCGGCGCCGACGCGAGCCGGCCCGCGCACCGCCGGTCCGTCTACGGCGAGAAGTACACCGGCTGGGTCCGCTGACCCACCCGTTCTGACCAGCCAAAACGCTCCCAAAGCACCCCAGGAGGGCGCAGCCATGCCAATTTTCCCCACCCCCGAGCCGATCACGGCCACGCTGGACGTCAGCATGGCCGATGTCCGGATCGTCGCCGGCGACCGCACCGAAACCACCGTCGAGGTCCAGCCGGCCGACCCCGGCGACAACGAGGACGTCAAGGCCGCGGCCAAGACCCGCGTCGAGTTCGCGGACGGCGAGCTGCTGGTCAAAGGCCCGAAGTACACGACGAGACTGTGGGGCAAGGGCGGCGCGCTGCACGTCACGGTCGAGCTGCCGGCCGGCTCCCGCGTCAAGGCGACGTCCGCGATGGGCGACTTCCACGTCACCGGCCGCCTGGGCGACAGCCGGCTCAAGACGTCCGTGGGCAACATCCACCTCGACGAGACCTCGCGGCTCGAAGCGAACACCGCGACCGGTGACGTCTTCGTCGACCGGGCCACCGGGCACGCCGAGGTCGGCACCGGCTCCGGCGAGCTGCGGATCCGCGAGATAGACGGCACCGCGGTCCTCAAGAACTCCAACGGCGAGACCCGCGTCGGCGAGGTGACCGGCGACCTGCGCGTCAACACCGCCAACGGCGACATCCTGGTCGACGTCGCCCATGCCGCGGTCAACGCGAAGACCGCCGCCGGTGACATCCGGCTCGGCGAGGTCATCCGCGACCGGGTCGTCCTCGAGACCGCCGTCGGCGAGATCGAGGTCGGCATCCGCGAGGGCAGTGCCGCGTGGCTCGAGCTGAACTCGCTGACCGGGTCGGTGCGCAACACGCTCACGCCGTCCGACGGTCCGGGCGGCACCACCGAGACCGTCGAGGTCAAGGCCCACACCTATACCGGCGACATCGTCATCCGACGCGCCTGAAGACTCCACACAGACAGGGGAAATCCATGCCGGACGCCATCGTGGCCGAGGGATTGGTCAAGAAGTACGGGAAGGTCACCGCGCTCGACGGGATGTCGCTGCGCGTACCGGAGGGCACGGTGCTGGGGGTGCTCGGGCCGAACGGCGCCGGGAAGACCACCACCGTCCAGATCCTCACGACGCTGCAGAAGCCGGACGCGGGCCACGCGACCGTCGCCGGGTTCGACGTCGTGAAGGACGCCCACGAGCTGCGCTCGCACATCGGCGCTTCGGGGCAGTACGCCGCCGTCGACCAGGAACTGACCGGGGCGGAGAACCTCGAGATGGTCGGGCGGCTCTACCACCTGGGTACCAAGCGGGCCAAGGCCCGCGGCCGCGAGCTGCTCGCCCGGTTCAGCCTGGAGGACGCGGCCGACCGGCCGGTGAAGGGCTACTCCGGCGGCATGCGGCGCCGGCTCGACCTGGCCGGCGCGCTCGTGGCCAACCCGCCGGTGCTGTTCCTCGACGAGCCCACGACCGGGCTCGACCCGCGGGCCCGCACCGAGCTGTGGGACGTCATCACCGAGCTGGTCGCCGGCGGCACCACGCTGCTGCTGACCACGCAGTACCTGGAAGAAGCGGACCGGCTGGCCGACAGCATCGCCGTCGTCGACCACGGGCGCGTGATCGCCCGCGGCACCGCCGACGAGCTCAAGGACCTGGTCGGCGGCGAGCGGATCGAGCTGACCGTCGGCACCCACGACGACGTCCTCGTGGCCCGGCGCGCGCTGGCCCGGCTGGCCAGCGGCGAGCCGCAGGCCGAGGCGTTCCGGCTCACCGTGCCCGTGACCCACGGCGCGAAAGCGCTTACCGAAGCGCTCGCCCTGCTCGCCGCGGAAGGCGTCGACGTCCGCGACGTCGGCGTCCGCCGCCCCACCCTCGACGACGTTTTCCTCACCTTGACCGGCCACGAGACGGCCGAACCCGCGAAGGAGGCCGTGTGATGAACGCGGTGCAGATGGCCGTCACCGACGGCGTGACCGTCGCCAAGCGCAACTCGATCAAGATCGTCCGGTCGCTGGACCTGCTCGGGTCCATCGTGTTCATGCCGGTGATGTTCGTGCTGCTCTTCGGCTACGTCTTCGGCAGCGTGATCGACATCCCCGGCATGTCGTACCGCGAGTTCATGCTCCCGGGGATCTTCGTCCTCGCGGTGGCGATGGGCAGCATCGTCACCGGCTACGGGCTGACCGACGACCTGCAGAAGGGCATCATCGACCGGTTCAGATCGCTGCCGATGTCCCCGGCCGCGGTGCTGATCGGCCGCACCACCGCGGACCTCATCCTGAACGTGACGAGCCTGCTGATCATGGGCCTGGTCGGCCTGCTGGTCGGCTGGCGCATCCACACCGGCGTTTTAGAAGCGCTCGGCGGGGTGCTCCTGCTGCTCGCGTTCGCCTACGCGCTGTCGTGGGTGATGGGCACGCTCGGCCTGGCCGTCCGCAAGCCGGAGGTGTTCAACAACGTCTCCAGCGTGGCGATCTTCCCGCTGACCTTCCTGGCCAACACGTTCGTCGACAGCGGCCGCCTCCCTGCCCCGCTGCGGGTGATCGCGGACTGGAACCCGGTCTCGGCGATCACCCAGGCGTCCCGGGAACTGTTCGGCAACACGAGCGCGGCCATGCCGGTGCACGCCGCCTGGCCGATGCAGCACGCCGTGCTCGCCTCGGTGCTGTGGATCGCGCTGCTGCTGGTGGTCTTCGTGCCGCTTTCGGTGCGCTGCTACAAGAAGGCCACCAGCCACTGACTCAGGGCAGCGTGAGGATCTCGCTGCCGTCGGCCGTCACCACGAGGGTGTGCTCGAACTGGGCCGTCCACTTCTTGTCCTTCGTGGTGACGGTCCAGTCGTCCGGCCAGATGTCGTAGTCGATGGTGCCCAGCGTGATCATCGGCTCGATCGTGAAGGTCATGCCCTCCTCGATGATCGTGTCGACGGAGGGCTCTTCGTAGTGCAGGACCGTCGGGGGCGTGTGGAACGCCGGGCCGACGCCGTGGCCGGTGAAGTCGCGGACCACGCCGTAGCCGAAGCGCTTGGCGTAGGACTCGATGACCCGGCCGATGACGTTCAGCTGCCGGCCCGGCCGGACCGCCTTGATCGCCCGCATGGTCGCCTCGCGGGTGCGCTCCACCAGCTGGCGGGCCTCCTCGGAGACGTCGCCGGCCAGGAAGGTCGCGTTCGTGTCGCCGTGGACGCCGCCGATGTAGGCGGTGACGTCGATGTTGCAGATGTCACCGTCCTCGATCACCGTCGAGTCCGGGATGCCGTGGCAGATCACCTCGTTGAGCGACGTGCAGCACGACTTCGGGAAGCGGCGGTAGCCCAGCGTCGACGGGTAGGCGTGGTGGTCGAGCAGGAACTCGTGCACCACCTTGTCGATGTCGTCCGTGGTGGCGCCCGGCTTGACGGCCTTGCCGCCCTCTTCCAGCGCCTGGGCCGCGATACGGCCGGCGATCCGCATCTTCTCGATCACCTCGGGCGTGCGCACGCCGTTGCCGGTGTCCCGCTTCGGCGCCGGCTTGTCCACGTACTCGGGACGGGCGATGGAACTGGGGACGTCACGGCGCGGCGTCTGGACGCCGGGAACGAGCGGAGCACGAACGGACATGCCTCCACCTTACGACGGTCCGCTCAGCCGATCCCCGCCAGGAACCGGTGCGCGGCCTGCACCGCCGGTTTCGACGACCCGGCGTCGGTGAGGAGCACGGCGAACGCCAGGTCGCCGCGGTAGCCGACGAACCAGCCGTGCGAGCGGGAGCCGTCGCCGAACTGGGCGGTACCGGTCTTGCCCGCGACGTCGGGGATGTCCCGCAGGCCGGTCGCGGTGCCCGCCGTGACGACCTCCCGCATCATCCCGCGCAGCGCGTCGAGGACCTCCGGCGACGGCGGGTCCCCGACGTTCTGCGTCGCCGCGGGCAGGCCCTTGACGATCGACGGCGACGGCACCTTCCCGGCCTGCACGGTGGCCGCGACCAGCGCCATGCCGAACGGGCTGGTCAGGACCGTCCCCTGGCCGAAGCCGTTTTCCGCCCGCTGGACGGCGGAGTCGCCGGCCGGGACGTCCCCGGTGACCGTGGTCAGGCCCGGGACGACGAAGTCGGCGCCGAGCCCGAAGGAGCGGGCGGTGTCGGTGAGCGCCGCCTTGTCGAGGCCGGCGGCGAGCCGGGCGAACGTCGTGTTGCAGGACCGCGCGAACGCCGTCTTCAGCGGCACCCGGCCCAGGTCGAACCGGCCCTCGTTCGGCACGACGCGGTTTTCGATCGTCGTCGTCCCCGGGCAGTCGACCGGGCCGCCCGCTTCGACCTCCCCCGCCGACAGCGCGGCTGCCGCCGTGACGATCTTGAACGTCGACCCCGGCGGGTAACGCCCGGACAGCGCCAGCGAGCCCTCCTCGTCGGCGGCGTCGTTCTGGGCCACCGCGAGGATGTCCCCGCTGGAAGGCTGGATGGCGACCAGCGCGGCGGAGTACGGCTCGGTTTCGAGGGCCTTCTCGGCGGCGGCCTGGATCTTCGCGCTGAGCGTGCTGGTGACGGCGGGCGCGGGCCGCGGCGGCTCGGCCTTGAGCTCGGCGGCCTCGCCCCCGGTGACGTCGCGGGTGACGATCCGCCAGCCCGCCGCCCCGGCCAGCTGCTGCTCGACGAGCGCGCGGATGCCCGGCAGGACCTGCTGCCCGGACCCGCGGGTCACCGGCAGCAGCCGCTCCTGGCTGGCGAAGCGGACGCCGGGCAGGTCGTAGATCACCGGCTTGACCCGCTGGTAGTCGCCGGCGCGCAGGGTGATCACCGGGTAGGCGTCGCCGGGCTTGGTCTTGTTCATCCCGTCCAGCACGGACCGGCCGGTGACCGACGGCTCGTACCGGTGCAGCGCCTTGGCCAGCGTCCCGGCGACAGCGCTCGCGTTGCCGGTTTTCTGCGGGTCGACGACCACGCCGATCACGGTCTGGGGGCGCATCAGCGCCACGCCGTCGCGGTCGAGGACCGGCGCCGTCTCGGGCAGCTGCGGCAGCATGCCGAGGGTCTGGCCGACGGCGAGCTGGGGGTGCACGACCGTCGGCTGCCAGTGCACCTGCCAGCCGCTCTCGGCCGCCCGCAGCTGGGCGTCGGCGCGGTAGGACCACGTGCGACCGTGCGGGAGGTGCCAGGTGAGCCGGTAGCCGGCGGTCACGACGTCGCCCTCCGGCTGCTTCACTTCTTCGTCGTCGACGTCGAGGGCCTCGGGGTCGAGCACGCCGCGGACCTGGCTCAGCACGGTCTTGGCGGCATCGGGTGAGTCGGTGTTCGCGGCCGCGGCGGCGACGTCCCCGGACGCGAGGGCGTCCAGGAAGGCGGAAAGGGCGTCCTCGGGACCGTCGCCCGAGCACCCGGCCGTGGTCGCGGCGACGAGCAGCAGCAGCGCCGCGAGAGCACGGTGTCGACGTGCACTCATGGCCGGATCATGCCTGGTCAGAGCGTTGTGGCGGCTTCGCAACACCGCCACGGAAGAGTGGTTAGAACAGCACCGTCGCGTACTGGCCGACCTGCTGGAAGCCGATCTTGCGGTAGGCCGCGAGGGCGGGGGTGTTGAAGGCGTTGACGTAGAGGCTGGCGGTGCGGCCGAGGCCGCGGACGAGCCGGTTCACGACCGCGGCGGTGCCAGCGGTGCCGAGCCCGTCGCCGCGGCGGTCCGGGTGCACCCAGACGCCCTGGATCTGCCCGACGGTGGCCGACATGGCGCCGATCTCGGCCTTGAAGACGACCTCGCCGTCCTCGAAACGGGCGAACGCGCGGCCGGCCCCGATCAGCTCGGTGACCCGGGCACGGTAGCTGGCCCCGCCGTCGCCGCTGCGCGGGTCGACGCCGACCTCCTCGATGAACATCGAGACGGCCGCGGGCAGGTACCGCTCGAGCTCGTCCGGCCGGACGGGCCGCACCTGGGGATCGGCGGCGACGAGCGGGGTGGCGTCGAGGGCCATCAGCGGCTGGTCGTCGCGGACCTCGCGGGCCGGACCCCACTCGCCTTCGAGCTCGTCCCACAGGCCCAGGACCTGTTCGGCCGGGCCGACGAGCGAGGAGCAGGTGCGCTGCCTTCTCAGGGCGCGGTCGGCGAAGGAGCGCAACGCGGGCGCATTGCCCCTCAGCGGGATGAGGTTCGGCCCGGAAAAGCACAGCCCTTGGAGCCGTCCGGCCCGGACCGGACGGCTGTCGGCGGCCCAGAGCTCACCACCGAGCCGCCACGGGTCGAGGCCCGCGGCCTCGACCCGGGCGCTGACCATGCAGCTGCCCACCGGGTCCGCGGCCAGAGCGGCACGGACCGCCGGATAGTCCCGATCATCGAGCAGCCGTGCACCTGCAAGCCGCAACACGGGCTCCAGGGTGCCAGATTCGACTGCTAAACGGAACGCAAGCCTCCCGACACGGTGAGATGAACAGCCGTCGACGGCCACCCCGGGCGGCCGGTGCCGCGGCCGGCCGCGTCCCGAATGACTCATTCGGGACGTCGGAGGCCCCGAATGAGTCATTCGCGGCATTCCCTGGCGCGGTCAGGCGCCGCGGTAGGTGCCGATCGTCCAGGAGTTGCCCTCCGGGTCGCTCAGGCTGAACGTGTGCGAGCCGTACTCGGTGTCCGTCAGCTCGGCCGTGATCTCGGCGCCCGCCGCCGTCACCCGCGCGTGCACCTCGTCCACCCGGTCCGAGACCACGTACACCGCGGACGCGCCCGGCTTCATCGCGTCGTGGACGCCGTCCGGTGGCCGGACGCTGCCCAGCATCACCGCGCCGCCCTCGGGCCAGCGCAGCTCGGCGTGCGCGATCAGGTCGCCCTCGGGCACCACCAGCGCCTCGGTGAAGCCCAGGACGTCGACGAGGAAGCGGACCGCGGCCGGGGCGTCGTCGTACCGGAGAGCGGGCCAGACGTTCGGTTCAGGAGTCATGCCGTCAGCTTCGCGCCACCTCCGCCTCCTGGTCTTGGAGGAACGGGAGCTCCTCGGCGATCCACGTGCCCGGCGTGCAGCCCGCCAGCGCGCGCCACTCGTTGGTCAGGTGCGCCTGGTCGTAGAACCCGCACTCCGCGGCCAGCGCCGCCAGATCCGTCCGGCCGCGCCGCAGCAGCCGCCCGGCCCGCTCGAACCGCAGCACCCGCGCCGCCTGCTTGGGCGCCAGACCGAGCTCGGTGCGGAACCGCTCGCCCAGGTGGCGACGGCTCCAGCCGACCTCCTCGGCGAGGTCCGCGACGCGCACCTGCCCGTCCGCGCCGCGCATCCGGCGCCACGCCTCCCCCAGCTCGGGCGGCGGAACCACCGGCTCGACGGCCCGGGCGGCCAGGACGTCGTCCAGCAGCGCGAACCGCTCGCGCCACGGCAGCTCCCGCAGCCGATCCGGCAGCGAGCCGAGACCGAATCCGGCGAGGTCGGCCACCTCGCCGGACAGTTCCGCCGCCGTGACGCCGAACAGCGTCCGCACGCCCAGCGGGTCGAGCTCCAGCTGGATGCCCTCCTGCACGCGGTCCTGCCGGATCAGCACCGCGCGCGTGTGGAGCCCGCCGACCAGCGCCTGCAGGCTTTGCCCGCCCATGCGCACCGGCCCGGCGAGGCTGATGACGAGCGTCACGTGCCGGGACGGCAGCCCGCGGTGGACCGGCAGCGTGACGTCGTCCTGGGCGTACCCGACATAGCGCGTGACCAGGGGCCGCACCACCGGGTGCGGCTCGTGGACGGCCCAGGTCACGCTCACGGTTGCCAGGGTAAAGGTCACCACCGACATTTTTCGGGGGTTCGGGTGGCGGAGCCCCCGACCTGGGCGAAGCCCTCTGTGTCACAGCCAGTTCCGGGTCTGATAACACGGACGTGCGTCCCCACCGCGGAAGGAACCACCCGATGACGATCCAGGAGCAGGCGCAGCAGCTGGAGCTGCTCGCCGACCAGGTGCCGACCGGCATCGCGCTCGCCACGAAGAGCGACCTCGAAGACCTCCAGGCCCAGGTGCTCGGCCTGCTCGGGGAGACGTCCACCGCGACCGCGATCCAGGGCGCCATCCAGCTCGCTTCCCAGCAGATCGACGAGGTCGCGGCCGCGCTCGAGAACGTGCGGCTGCAGATCCGCGACGCCGCCCAGCACCACCTGCAGGGCTGAAAACGCGCCGGAGCCCTCCTCACCGATCCGGCGAGGAGGGCTCCGAGCGGGAGTGCTCAGCCGGCGGTGACCACCGGCGCGCCCTCGCCGAGGGACTCGCCCGCCTCCTCGGCGATGCGCATGGCCTCTTCGATGAGCGTCTCGACGATCGCGTGCTCGGGCACGGTCTTGATGACCTCGCCCTTGACGAAGATCTGGCCCTTGCCGTTGCCCGAAGCGACGCCCAGGTCGGCCTCGCGGGCCTCGCCCGGGCCGTTCACGACGCAGCCCATGACGGCCACGCGCAGCGGGATCTCCATGCCCTCGAGCCCGGCGGTGACCTGCTCGGCGAGCGTGTAGACGTCGACCTGCGCGCGCCCGCACGACGGGCACGAGACGATCTCCAGCTTGCGCTGCTTGAGGTTCAGCGACTGCAGGATCTGGATGCCGACCTTGACCTCTTCGACCGGCGGCGCGGACAGCGAGACGCGGATCGTGTCGCCGATGCCCTGGCGCAGCAGCGCGCCGAAGGCGACCGCCGACTTGATCGTGCCCTGGAACGCCGGGCCCGCCTCGGTGACGCCGAGGTGCAGCGGGTAGTCGCACTGCTCGGCGAGGAGCTCGTACGCGCGCACCATGACCACCGGGTCGTTGTGCTTCACCGAAATCTTGATGTCGTGGAAGTCGTGCTCGGCGAACAGCGACGCCTCCCACAGCGCCGACTCGGCCAGCGCCTCCGGCGTCGCCTTGCCGTACTTGTCCATGATCCGCTTGTCCAGCGAGCCGGCGTTGACGCCGATCCGGATCGGCGTGCCGTGGTCCTTCGCGGCCTGCGCGATCTCCTTGACCTGGTCGTCGAACTTCCGGATGTTGCCGGGGTTGACGCGCACCGCCGCGCAGCCGGCCTCGATCGCCGCGAAGACGTACTTCGGCTGGAAGTGGATGTCGGCGATCACCGGGATCTGCGACTTCTTCGCGATCGCGGGCAGCGCCTCGGCGTCGTCGGCCGACGGGCACGCCACGCGGACGATGTCGCAGCCCGCGGCGGTCAGCTCGGCGATCTGCTGCAGCGTCGCGTTGACGTCGGAGGTGAGCGTCGTCGTCATCGACTGGACGGAGATCGGGAAGTCGCTGCCGACACCGACCGGACCCACCTGGAGCTGGCGGGTCTTGCGGCGCTCGGAGAGGACGGGCGGGGGCAGGGCGGGCATACCGAGTGCGACGGTCACGGCTTCCAGCGTACCCACCCCTACTGGGCCACCTTCACCATGTCAACCGTCACGGTGAGCAGCATTACGCGCCGTGTGGCGCGCCACGGAGGGGCCGGAACCCCTCCGTGGCGGTTCGCTACTGCAGCCGAATCGGGTTGACGATGTCCGCGGTCACCGTGAGTAGCGTGACCGCACCGCCGATGAGCACCAGCACCATCGTGATCCCGGACAACCTGGTGTAGTCGACCGGCCCGCCGGCGACCTTGCCCCGCCGGGCCCGGATCCAGTCGCGGACGCGCTCGTACCAGACCACCGCGATGTGCCCGCCGTCCAGCGGCAGCAGCGGCAGCAGGTTGAACACGCCGATGAAGAAGTTGAGGCTGGCCAGCAGGAAGAAGAACAGCACCCAGATACCCCGCTCGACGGCCTCGCCGCCGATCCGGCTCGCGCCGACGACGCTGACCGGGGTGTTCGGGTCGCGCTCGCCGCCGAAGATCGCGGTGACGACGGCGGGGATGCGCTGGGGGAACTCGACGAGCCGCTGCGCCGTCTCGGCGAACATCGTGCCGGTGAAGCTGAAGGTGGCGCCGACCGCGGCGACCGGGCCGTACTGGGTGGTGACCGCGGGCTGCTTCGGCGAAGCGCCGATCATGCCGACCGTCTTGACGCCGGCGCTGGTCCAGCGCTGCACCTGCGGCACGTCGACGATGAGCGCGAGCCGCTGGTCGCCGCGCTGGACGTCGAACTGGGTCCGGCCGCTGGTGGCCTGCACGGCGGCGAGCATTTCGGTCCAGCTGGCGACCGGCTTGCCGCCGACCGCGAGGATCTTGTCGCCGGCCCGCAGCCCGGCCGCCTCGGCCGGCCGCACCGCACCCGGCGGGCAGCTCGGGTCGTCGGACTGCGCCTGGGCCTGCGCCTCGGTCGTCGCCGACTGCGCGCACGACGTCGCCGCCAGCACCGGCGTGGTGTCGACGGGGGCCAGGTTCGGCAGGCCCATCGTCACGGCCATCAGGTAGAGGACCACGAAGCCGAGGATGAAGTGGGTGACCGACCCGGCCGACATCACGACGGTGCGCTTCCAGGTCTTGAACCGCCACATCGCGCGCGGCGCCTCGTCCGGCGTCACCTCGTCGAGCGCGGTCATGCCGGCGATGTCGCAGAAGCCGCCGAGCGGGATCCACTTCAGGCCGTACTCGGTCTCGCCGCGGCGCCAGGAGAACACCGTGGGCCCGAAGCCCACGAAGTACCGGCGGACCTTCATGCCGAAGGCTTTCGCGGTCAGCATGTGGCCGGCCTCGTGCAGTGCGACTGAGACGCAGATCCCCAGCGCGAAGAGCACCACACCGATGATGTAGGCGAGCACCCGCTACTTCCCCTCGATGATCGAACCGGCCCGGGCACGAGCCCAGCGCTCGGCCGCGAGTACGTCCTCCACGTCGCGTGGTTCGCGACGCCATTCGTCGGCGGCTCCCACCACCTCGGAAACAGTGTCCACTATCGACGTGAAGCTGGTGTTCTGCGCGAGGAAAGCCGCCACGAGCTCCTCGTTCGCGGCGTTGTAGACCGCGGGCAGGCAGCCGCCGGCGCTGCCGCAGTGGCGGGCCAGCTCGACGGCCGGGAAGGCGTCGTCGTCCAGCGGCTCGAAGGTCCAGGTGGCGGCCTTGTCCCAGGTGCAGGCCGGGGCGGCGCCGGGCACCCGGTCGGGCCAGTGCAGGGCGAGCGCGATCGGCAGCTGCATGTCGGGCGGGCTGGCCTGGGCGATCGTCGAGCCGTCGGTGAAGGTCACCATCGAGTGCACGATCGACTGCGGGTGCACGGTGACGTCGATCTTTTCGGGAGCGATGCCGAACAGCAGCGCCGCCTCGATCAGCTCCAGGCCCTTGTTGACCAGGGTGGCGGAGTTGATGGTGATCAGCGGGCCCATGGACCAGGTCGGGTGCGCCATCGCCTGCTCGACGGTGACGTCCGCCAGCTCGGCGCGCTTGCGGCCGCGGAACGGGCCGCCGGACGCGGTGAGGACGAGCCGGGCGACTTCGTCCTGGCGGCCGGCCCGCAGCGCCTGGGCGATGGCGGAGTGTTCGGAGTCGACGGGCACGAGCTGCCCGGGCTTCGCGGCGGCGAGCACCAGCGGCCCGCCGGCGATGAGCGACTCCTTGTTCGCGAGCGCGAGCGTGGCGCCGGTGGCCAGGGCCTTGAGCGTGGGCTCGAGGCCGCGGGAGCCGGGCAGGGCGTTGAGGACGGTGTCGACTTCGACGGCCTCGATCAGCTCGGTGACGGCGTCGGAGCCGGCGAACAGCCGCGGGAGCTTGAAGTCACCCTGCGCGTACCCGCGCTTCTGCGCCTCGGCGTACAGCGCGAGCTGGACGTCCTCGGCGGCCGTGGCCTTGGTCACGGCGACGGCTTCGACGCCGTGGGCGATCGCCTGCGCGGCGAGAGCGGCCGGATCGGCTCCACCGGCGGCGATCCCGGCCACCCGGAACAGGTGCGGGTTGCGCGCGGCGACGTCGAGGGCCTGCACGCCGATGGACCCGGTCGAGCCGAGCACGAGAACGCTTCGCGAGGTAGTCATCGCCGGTCATTGTCGCGCGGGGCGTCTCCGCGGCGCACCCGGAGGTGTGGGATCATCGGCGGGTCCGAGGTTCACGGGGTTTGAGGAGTTCATCGTGGCAGGCAAGGCGGTCGAGAAGAGGCGGCCCGAGGTCGACCCGCGCGACGAGCCGTCCGCGGCCTGGGGCTGGCACGGCTCGTTCCCGAAGGCCACCCGCATCGCCGGCTGGGTCAGCGCGATCGTCCTGCTGGTGATGATCAAGGGCAACCACGAGAACAACACCGAGAACGTGTGGCTGGTGGGGCTGTCGTTGTTCCTGATCCTGCTGCTGGTGCTGGACATCCGCAAGCAGCGCACGGCCTGGCGCAAGTAGTCGGTTTTTCGCTAACGTCCCCGGCATGAAGCTGCGCTGGGGACTTGCTCTTGTCGGTGTACTGGGCGCGCTGCTGGTGGCTCCTGCCCCGGCATCGGCGTCGGTGCCGTTGGTCCGGTGTTCGTTCACGCCGACGCCCTCGAACCCGGCGGCTCGTCCTGTGGTGCGTCCTGCTCCGGTGGCGTTGACGCGCGGGACTGTCGACGTGACGTTCCGGTTCAACTACGGGCCGGTGACCGTGCGGCTGGACCGCGGCGGGGCTGCGCCTTGTGCGGTGCACAACATGGTCTCGCTGGTTTTGCAGCGGTTCTACGACCGGTCGCAGTGCTGGCGGCTGTCCGACTCCGCTCGTCTTGGTGTTCTTCAGTGCGGGGACATCTACGAGGTGGAGAAGGGTGGGCCGGGGTACAAGTTCCCGGACGAGGTTTCGGGTTCGGAGACGTACCCGCGGGGGACGATCGCGATGGGGAACCAGGGGCCGGGAACCAATGGGTCGGAGTTCTTCATCGTGCACTCGTTCGCGAACATCCCGGCCAGCTACTCGGTGATGGGGCGGGTGATCCGGGGGATGTCCGCTCTTGATCGGATGGTGGCGGACGGGATCATCCCGACCGACCCGAACGGGCCGCTGGACGGGGCGCCGGCTCACCCGGTGAAGATCCAGCGCGCCACGATCGGCTGGTAGGTCACCCGCGGGCACGCGCCCCAACGGCCTCGAACTCCGCGGCCGTGATGACCTCCGCGTGGAACTCCGGCTGGGCGCTGATCTCGGCCGCCGCCGGGAACGGCAGCTGTCCCAGGCCGATCGCGTCCGTTTCCCGGCTCCCATCCGCCCACTCGGCCCGGCCGTCTCGGTAGACGTCCACCTTGCGCACCTCGTACCGGTCTTCATCGAGTTCGCTGAAAGGGGCCGGGGTACGACCCCGGCCCCTCGATCACGTCGCTCAGCGTTCGCTCGACGGCGACACCAATTCGCTCGGCCCCCCGCTCGACTCCCCCGCCACCGCGGCCAGTTCCTCCCCCACCGACTCGCCGTTCTTCGGCCTGGCGTCCTTCGTCAGCAGCGACGCCACCGCGCCGATCACGCACACCACGATCGCGAAGCCGAACGCCACCGCCAGGCCCGACTGGAACGGGCCCGAGATCAGGTTCGGGAAGAAGCTCCGGCCCGTCAGGAACGACGCCTGGTCCGGCGGCAGGGACGACAGCTGACCGCCCAGCAACTGCTGGATCGGGTTGTAGCCCAGGAACGCCGCGAACAGCACCGCCACCGCCGGGAGGTTGGCGATCTGGGCCGCCGATGACGCGGGAACGCCGTGTTCGATCAGGCCCGCGCTCATCGTCGACGGCAGGCTCGACGACAGGCCCGCGATGATCAAGCTGAAGAAGAAGCCGATCGACAGGACCATCGCCGCGTTCTGGAACGTCGTCATCATGCCCGCGCCCGAGCCGCGGGCGTCCGCCGGGAGGCTGTTCATCACTTCGGCGCGGTTCGGGGAAGCGAACATGCCCATGCCGATGCCGTTGATCAGCAGGATCGCCGCGAACGCCCAGTAGTCGAAGTTCACCGGCAGCAGGATCAGCAGCAGGAACGTCACCGCCGTGATGAGCAGGCCGCCCGAGGCGAGCAGGCGGCTGCCGATGCGGTCGGACAGCACGCCCGACGCCGGTGCCGAGACCAGGAAGCCGATCGTCATCGGGAGCATGTAGATGCCCGCCCACAACGGGGTCTGCTCGAACGTGTAGCCGTGCTGCGGGAGCCAGATGCCCTGCAGCCAGATGATCAGGATGAACTGCAGCCCGCCGCGGCCGAGGGAGGCCGTCAGGTTGGCGACGTTGCCCCAGGTGAACGAGCGGATGCGGAACAGCGACAGGCGGAACAGCGGGTTGTCCACCTTCGACTCGATGACCACGAACGCCACCAGCACCGCGAGGCCGCCGATCAGGCAGGTCAGCACGAACGGGCTGCCCCAGCCGGTCGGGGACGAGCCGTACGGCTGGATGCCGTAGGTGATGCCGATCAGCACCGCGATCAGGCCGACGGCGAAGGTGATGTTGCCCCACCAGTCCATCCGCGCGTGCTTGCGGACGCCGGTGTCGTGCAGCTTGAGGTACGCCCAGACCGTGCCGATCACGCCGAACGGCACCGACACCAGGAAGATCAGGTTCCAGTCGACCGGCGCGAGCACGCCGCCGACGACCAGGCCGAGGAACGAGCCCGCGATCGCCGCGACGCCGTTCATGCCGAGCGCGAGGCCGCGCTGGTTGGCCGGGAAGGCGTCGGTGAGGATCGCCGAGCTGTTCGCCATCAGGAAGGCGCCGCCGACGCCCTGCACGATCCGCCAGCCGATCAGCCACAACGCGGCCGCGTCGCCGTCGAACCAGGTGATGGCCAGCATGATCGACGACACCGTGAACACCGCGAAGCCGAGGTTGTACATCCTCGCGCGGCCGTACATGTCGCCGAGCCTGCCGAAGCTCACCACCAGCACCGCGGTGACCACGAGGAAGCCCATGATCATCCACAGCAGGTAGCTCGTGTTGGCCGGTTCCAGGGGGTTGATGCCGATGCCCTTGAAGATGTCGGGCAGCGCGATCAGCACGATCGAGGAGTTGATCGTGGCGATCAGCATGCCCAGCGTCGTGTTGGACAGCGCGATCCACTTGTACCGCGGCCCCAGTTCCGCGATCGAATACGTCCGGCGTTCCGCCACTGTGCAACCCTTCTGCTCGCAAAGTCCCTTAGCTAGGCTAAGCAAGTTGCTTGCGTATGGCAACCAACCGGGCGAAATGCATGGGAGAGCATGATCACAGCCGCTTGACTGTCCTTTAGGGACCCTTTACCAGAGTGCCCAGAACGGCCACGCCTTCCTCGATCTCCGACGCCGTCCGCGCCGCATACCCCAGGACCAGGCCCGGCCGCCCCGGGAGCTGCCGGTGCCACGACAGCGGCTGGACCTTCACCCCCTCCGCCAGCGCGGCCGCCGCCACCGCGACGTCGTCCACGTCAGCGTCGAAGGTCACCGTCAGGTGCAGGCCCGCGGCCGCGCCGTGGACGACGGCCGAGGGCAGCGACGCCGACAGAGCCCGGATCATCGCGTCCCGCCGACGCCGGTGCCGCCCCCGCACCACCCGCAGCTGCCGCTCCAGCTCGCCGGTCTCCATCAAGCGCGCCAGGACCAGCTGGGCCAGCACCGGATTGCCCAGGTCCGCGAACCGCTTCGCCGCCACGAGATCGGCGAAGAACCGCGGCGGCGCCAGCAGCCAGCCCACCCGCAACGCCGGCGCCAGCAGCTTCGACACGCTGCCCATGTAGCAGACCTCCGGCACCATCGACCGGACCGCCGGCACCGGCGCCCGGTCGTAGCGGTGCTCGGCGTCGTAGTCGTCTTCGAGGACGATGCCGCCGGAAGCCGCCCAGCGCATCAGCTCACGACGGCGCTCGCCGCCCAGCACCACGCCCATCGGGAACTGGTGCGCCGGTGTCAGCAGCACCGCCGGCGCCGTCAACGCCGAGACGCGCAGGCCGTCGTCGTCGACCGGGACCGGCGGCGTCGCCAGGCCGCAGTGGTGCAGGTGCTGCCGCGCCCCCAGCGAACTCGGGTCCTCGACGGCCACCGAAGTCACGCCGTGCTGCCGCAGCACCTCGCCGACCAGCGTCAACGCCTGCGCGACCCCGGCCACCACGATGATCTCGCCCGGATCGACCCGGATCCCGCGGTTGCGGGCCAGCCAGCGCGACACCGCCAGCCGCATCGAGGGTGCGCCGCGCGGGTCGCCGTAGCCGAAGTGGGACGGCTCCAGCTCGTCCAGCACCGCCCGCTCCGCCCGCAGCCACGCCGCCCGCGGGAACGCCGTCAGGTCCGGGACGCCCGGGCTGAGGTCGATCCGGGCCGGGGTCGCGCGGACCGCGTCGAAGACCTCCACGCCCGGCGAAGCCGTGATCACGTCCGAGGAGAGGCGGTCCGGCGAAGGGGACGGCGGCAGGACGGGCGCGGCGACGATGACCGTGCCCGCCCGGCCGCGGCCCGCGGCGTGGCCGTCGTCGATCAGCCGCTGGTAGGCCTCGGTGACCACCCCCCGCGAGACGCGCAGGTCGGCGGCCAGCACCCGGGACGCGGGCAGCCGTCCGCCCACCGGCAACCGGCCGTCGGCGACCGCGGAACGCAGCTGCCCGGCGAGCCAGTCCGCGAGCCCGCCCGGCGGCGCCGACCGGACGTCCAGCTGGAGGAAGTCCGAACCTATGGCCCCCTCCGAGGGCGCTGTTTTGGCTCTGTCCATCGGACCATTGTCGCAGCACGCTGGAGGCATGGACACCGCTTACGTGCACGGATACACCGAACCCGAAGCCCGCCGCCTCGGCGACCAGGCCGACACCCTCGCCGACCTCCTGCACGCCGGGACGGCCTACCCCGCCGGCAGCCGCGTGCTCGAAGCCGGCTGCGGGGTCGGCGCCCAGACCGTCCACCTCGCGGCCCGCAGCCCGGACGCGCACCTGACCGCGGTCGACGTCTCCGCAGCGTCCCTGCGCCAGGCCCGGACCCGGGTCGAGGGCGTCGACTTCCGGCAGGCCGACCTGTTCGACCTCGACGGCGAATACGACCACGTCTTCGTCTGCTTCGTCCTCGAACACCTGCCGGAGCCGGAGAAGGCCCTCGCGCACCTGAAGACGCTGCTGCGCCCCGGCGGCACGATCACCGTGATCGAGGGCGACCACGGCTCGGCGTTCTTCCACCCGCGCAGCGAGCACGCCCAGGCCGCCATCGACTGCCTGATCCGGCTCCAGGCCGACGCCGGCGGCGACGCGCTCATCGGCCGCCGCCTCCACCCGCTGCTGACCGGCGCCGGGTTCGGCGACGTCAAGGTCGAACCGCGGACGGTCTACGCCGACGCCTCGCGGCCCGGCCTGGTCACCGGCTTCACCCGCGACACTTTCACCGCGATGGTCGACGGCGTCGGCGAAACGGCCGTCAGCCGCGGGCTGATCACCCAGGGCCGCTGGGACCGGGGCGTCGCCGACCTGCACCGGACGACCCGCGAAGACGGCACCTTCCACTACACGTTCTTCAAGGCCACCGGGAGCAGGCCGTGAAGCCCCGGGCCCGGCTCGCGGGCAGCACCGACGTCGTCGACCGGGACCTCCAGCGGCTCGAAGCCGACCTGGCCGCCCGCGAACCCGATCACCGCGCGACGCGCTCCAGGGCCGTCAGGTGGTTCCGGACCCGGATCGCGCCGGGCACGCATTCCCCGGCGTAGCAGGCCAGCGCCCGCTCCCACTGCGAGCGGGCGGCCTCCGCGTCACCGAGTCCACTGTGGACTTCGCCGAGCCCGCAGTGGGCCCGGCCCTGTTCCGGACGGCAGCCCGTTTCCTTCGCCACGGCCAGGGCTTCACGGTGGTACCGCAACGCGTCCGCGGTGGCGCCGCGCGCGGCGGAGAGGCTGCCGAGGCTGTTGAGGACGCGGGATTCCACGCCCCGATCGCCGCATTCGCGGGCCAGGCTCAGCGCTTCTTCGAGGTGCTGGGCCGCTTCCGAGTGCCGCCCCTGCGCCAGGCGGACGTCGCCCAGGTGCTTCAGCGAGATGCAGCGGTTGGGCGGGCTTCCCGTCTCCTGCGCGATTTCCAGGGCCCGTTCCAGGTGTTCCGCGGCTTCGGCGTACCGGCCGCGTGCGTGCTCGATGTCGCCGAGGATGCTCAGGGCGTACCCCTCGCTCACCCGGACGCCCATCGCGCGCAGGTGCGTCAGCCCTTCTTCCAGGGCCTGGACGGCTTCGTCGTGCCGGCCCAGCGCAGACAGCGCGTCGCCCAGGTTGACCAGCGCGTAGCCCTCGCTGGTGCGGTCGGCGATGTCGCGCGCCAGGGCGAGGGCCTCTTCCAGGTAGCCGATGGCTTCGCCGTAGCGGCCGATGCCGCGGCTGGAACAGCCGAGCACCACCAGGACCAGGCCTTCGCTGGTGCGGTCGCCCGTCTTCCGCGCCAGGGCGAGGGCCTCGGTCGAGTACCGGATCCCGTCGGCGAACCGGCCCAGCGCGCGGCACACGAGCCCCAGGGTGTTGACCGAGTGGATTTCGGTGCGCCAGTCGCCGGTTTCCCGGGCCAGGACGAGCGCCTCCTCCAGGTACCGCAGGGCCTCCGGCGACCGGCCGACCCGCCAGTGGCCCAGCGCGATCAGGATGAGCGGCTCGGCCTCGGCGGCCCGGTCGCCGGTGTGGTGGGCCAGCGCCGACGCGTGCGTGTGCAGCACCAGCGCTTCCTCGTGGTAGCCGCCGACGTCGAGGTAGTGCCACAGGATCCCGGACAGCAGCCGGAGGTGCTCCGGCCAGCCGTGCCGGGTCGCGTGCGCGGCGACCGCCAGGAGGTTGCGCCGCTCGGCCTCCAGCCACGCCGGCGCGTCGAGCACCTTGATCTCCGGGTCGGGCACGCGCGGCCGCAGGTGCCGTTCCTGCGGCAGGACGACGTCCATCGCCTGCCCGGCCGAGGTGACGTAGAAGTCGAACAGCCGTTGTTGCGCCTCGTGGCTCTCCTCGGCGTCCTCGGCCGCGAGCTCGGCCGCGTAGACGCGCAGCAGGTCGTGCAGCTGGACGCGGTCGTCGCCGGTCTGCTGGGCGAGGTGGGCGCGCACCAGGGTGCCCGCCAGCCTTTCGGCCTCCGGCAAGGGGACGCCGGCGAGTGCGGCCAGCGCGGGCGGCGTCAGGTCGCGGCCCGGGTGCAGGCCGCAGAGCCGGAACACGCGCGCCGCGTCGGGCGCGAGGTTGCGGTAGGACCACGAGAACACCGCGCGGACCGCGGTCAGCTCGTCACCGCCGCCGTCGAGCAGGTCGAGCCGGCGCCGTTCGTCGGCCAGCTCGGCCGCGAGCGCGGCGAGCCGCTCCCCCGGCCGGCTCAGCGCCAGCTCGGCGACCAGCCGCAGAGCCAGCGGCAGCCGCGCCGCGTACCCGATCAGCGCCGCGGTGGCCTCCGGTTCGTCGTCGACGCGCCGGCCGAGCAGCGCGCGCAGCAGATCGCGGGCCTCGGTCTCGGTGAGCAGGTCGACGAGCACGCGGCGGGCGCCGTGGCGGGCGACCAGCCCGGGCAGCGCGTCCCGGCTGGTCACCAGCACCAGGCAGGTCGGCGAGCCGGGCAGCAGCGGGCGGACCTGCCCGACCGCGTTGGCGTTGTCCAGCACCAGCAGCATCCGCCGCCCGGTGAGCGCGGTCCGGAACTTCGCGGCGCGCTCGTCCGGCTCGGCGGGGATGTCCGCGCCGTCGACGCCGAGGGCACGCAGGAAGCCCGACAGCGCGTCGCCCGGGTCCACCGGCCGGACCGTGCCGTAGCCGTGCAGGTCGAGGTAGAGCTGGCCGTCCGGGAACTCCGCGGGCACGCGCTGGGCCCAGCGGACCGCGAGCGCGGTCTTGCCGACCCCGCCGGTGCCGGAGAGGACGGCGATGCGCGCGCCGGTGTCGCCTTCGTCGCGCCGCAGCAGCGCGTCCAGCTCGGCCAGCTGCGCGGCGCGGCCGCGGAACCCGGGGACGTCGGCGGGTAGCTGGGCCGGCACCCGCGCGGGCGGCTCCGGAGCGGCGAAGTCCTGCCGCAGCACCTGCTGGTGGGCCGCCCGCAGCTCGGGACCGGGTTCCAGGCCGAGCTCACCGGCCAGGCGCCGGCGCACCTCGTCGAAGACGTCCAGGGCGGCGGCCTGGCGCCCGGATGCGGCGAGGGCCAGCATCAGCTTGGCGTGCGCGGACTCGTTCAGCGGCTCCTCGGCGGTCAGCACCCGCAGCTGCACCGCCGCGTCTTCGGGGTCGGCGTCCGCGGCGTAGGCCAGCACGGCCTTCGCGCGCCGCATCGCCAGCGCGAGCCGGGCGGGGTGCTGGCGCAGCCGTTCGACGTCGGCGAGCGCCGGGCCGCGCCAGAGTTCCAGGGCCTCCTTCAGGGCGTCCCGTTCCAGCAGCGCTTCGAAACGCAGCAGGTCGAGCTCGTCCTCGCCGACGGCCAGCCGGTAGCCGCCCTTGTCCGTGGCGATCAGGTCGGCGGGCCGCAGCGCCCGCCGCAGCCGGGCGACGTAGGTGTGGAGCAGCTCCAGGCACGTCGACGGCGGCTCGTCCCAGATGACGTCGACGAGGTCCTCGCGCCGGACCGTCCGGTTCGGTTGCAGGGCCAGCAGCGCCAGCAGGAGTCGCTGCTTCTCCGCGCCGATCTCCACGGCCTCGGCGCCGCGCGTCACCGTCAGCGGGCCCAGCACGCCGAGCCGCACGGGTTCCGGCGGGGCTTCGGCCAGCGCTTCCCGCAGCTTGCGGGCCGTCTCCGGCCGGGGCCGCCGGACGCTGCCCAGCTCGGCGTTGCGCACCGCGCGCAGGCTCAACCCCGCACGCTCGGCGAGCTGGGCCTGGGTGAGACCGGCGAGCGCACGCCGGTCGCGCAGCCATCCGGCGAACGACGGGCCTTCGTCCACAGGCGTCCTCTCCTGCGTCCCCCGAGCGGAACGTACCTCTCCAGCATCACGATCGTGCCGCCCGAGATGTACCACCGATCGGCGAAGATAACCGTTTCCGCAGGTACGGACCGTGACGACGGCGCGGAGCGGGAGTACAGGCGCTCGTCCACCGCGCTTTCCTAGGCTTTTCGCGTCCGATGGTGGCGAGGGGTTGGCGGAGCAGCCGTCGAGTGGGGTACGACGGCTGCACCCGCTCCTTCAGACGCCGAAGCGCTCGAGCAGGGCCCGCACGGCGGCCGGGTCCTCGACGTGGGCGTTGTGCCCGAGACCGGCGAGCGTGACGGCGCCGGGATCGAGCGCCCGCAGCTGCTCCGGACGGCTCATCGGGTCGTTTTCCCCCGCGGCGAGCACGACCGGGCAGCGCGCCCCGGCCAGCAGGGCCGGCATGTCCGGCGCGCCGAGGCCGAACGCGGCCGGGTCCATCGCGAGGCGCCAACCTCCCTCGGTCTCGCGAAGCCCGGCCGGGTCGGCCGGCGCGATCCCGAGCAGCCCGGACACCTTCAGGTACGCCTGATCGGCCTCCTCCTGCGTCGCGAACACCCGCGGCGGCCGGGCCGCGAACGACGCCGCGCGGTTCAGGTCGTCCTGGCTCCACTCGACCTTGACGCCGAGGGCCAGCACGCCGGCCACCTCGACGTCGTGGCGATCGGACGCCAGTTCCAGCGCGAGCACCCCGCCGAGCGAATGCCCGGCGACGATCAGCGGCCCGCCGTCCGGCAGCGCCCGCGCGACCGCTTCGGCGAGCGTGGCGAAGCTGTAGTGCGGCAGTGGTGCGGACGGGCCGTGGCCGGGCAGGTCGGGCACCAGGACGCGCCGGTCGAGCTGGACGGCGAGGTGGTTCCAGACGGCGCCGGTCGCGCCGAGGCCGTGCAGCAGGAGGACGGCCGGTTCGCCCTTGCCGCCGATGCGCATGTTGAGCGTGTCCATCTGCGCAGCCTCCCAAATTGTCGGTGGCCGCGGCTAGGGTCGGGCCCGTGACGATCACCGATCCGGACACCTACGTGCGAGGGGTCCCGTACGACGAGCTGGCGCGGCTGCGGCGCGCCGGCCCGGTGGTGCGCGTCGACGACTTCTGGGCCGTGCTCGGGCACGCCGAGGTGCGGCGGGTGCTGCGCGACCCGGGAGTGTTCTCCTCGCAGCTGGGCGGGACGCAGATCCGGGACGCGGCCGACCTCGCGTACGTGCGCCGGATGATGCTGAACATGGACCCGCCGGAGCACGGCCGGCTGCGCGGACTGCTCACCAAGGCGTTCACCCCGCGGGCGATCGCGAAGCTGACCTCGCGGATCGAGGCCTGGGCGCGGGACCTCGTCGACGCGGTCGCCTCCGAAGGCCGGTGCGACTTCGCCGCGGTGGCGGCCGATCTCCCGCTGCTGACGCTGGCCGAGGTGTTCGGCGTGCCGGAGCAGGACCGGCGGCTGATGTACGACTGGAGCAATCGCGTGATCGGCTACCAGGACGCCGAGTACGCGGTGAGCTCGACGGTTTCCGCATCCGAAGTGAGCGAGCTGGCCCGGGCCGCGCTCGCCGTCCGGCCGTCGCCGGGGCCGGACGGGTCGATGCCCGATCCGCGGACGCGCGCGGGCATGCCGGATCTCTACGCGTACGCGAACGCTTTGGGCGAGTACAAGCGTTCGCACCCGGGCGACGACGTGATGAGCAACCTGATGCAGCACGTCGGGGCCGACGGCGGCCGCGTCTCGCTCGCCGAGTTCGAGAACCTGTTCTGGCTGTTTTCCGTCGCGGGCAACGAAACCCTCCGCAACGGCCTGCCGGGCGGGCTGCTCGCGCTCCTCTCGCACCCCGCGGAATACCGCCGCCTGCTGGCCGACCGCTCGCTGCTGCCCTCGGCGGTCGAAGAGATGCTGCGGTGGTGGACGCCGGTCATGCACTTCCGGCGCACGGCCGTCACCGACGTCCGATTGTCCGATGTGGACATTGCCGCCGGGGACAAGGTGGTGGTCTGGTTCTCGGCGGCCAACCGGGATCCCGCGGTGTTCCCGGAGCCGGACACGTTCGACATCGGCCGGACCCTGAACGACCACCTGACCTTCGGCCACGGTCCGCACTTCTGCCTCGGCGCGCACCTCGCGCGGGTGCAGCTGCGGGCGATGTTCGAAGCGGTGCTCGACCGGCTCGGCCAGGTTTCCCTGGCGGGACCGCCCGTGCGGCTGCGGTCGAACTTCCAGAACGGCCTCAAGTCGCTGCCGATCCGGTGGGCCGCCTGATGGAGATCCGGGAGCTGCGGGCGTTCGTCGCGGTCGTCGAGGCGGGCGCGATGTCGAAGGCGGCCCGGCAGCTGCACGTGAGCCAGCCGGCGCTGTCCCAGACGATCACGGCCCTCGAACGGCGGCTCGGCGTCCGGCTGCTGGTGCGCACCAGCACCGGCGTGCAGGTCACCGACGCCGGGACGACGCTGCTCGGCGAGGCCCGCGCCGTGCTGGCGCGCCACGACCAGGCCCTCGCGGCCATGGCCCGGCACACCGCGGACGGCGGCGGCGTGCTGCGCGTCGGCGTCCCGCTGGAACTGCCGCCGGAGCTGTTGCCGGCGGCGCTCGCGCGGCTGCCGGACACGCGGGTGCAGGCGCGGCACCTGTCGTCGGTGGCGCAGGTGGCGGCGCTGCGGGCCGGCGAGCTGGACGTCGGGCTGGTCCGCGAGCGCCCGCCCGGGCCCGACCTGGACGCGACGCTCGTGGTGACCGAGGACGTCGGTGTCCTGCTGGCCACCGAGGTCGCCGAGAAGCTGGGCGCACCGGTCCGGCTGGAGGACCTGGCCGGGCTGGAGTGGTTCGCCTTCCCGCGCGCGGGCAGCCCGGCCTGGTACGACGAGCTGGCCGCGATCCTGCGCAGTCACGGCCTCGACGTCGGGCCGGAGGTGCCGGAGGAGCAGCGGCTGATCGTCGAGCTGAAGATCCCGGCGGTCAGCGCGGGCGGGGCGTACGCGTTCGCGCCGCCCGAGTGGCCCTACCCGCTGCCGGACACGGTCCGGTGGGTGCCGCTGGCCGGCACGCCGATCGTCCGGCGGACCTGGGCCGTGTGGCCGGCGGCGTCGCGGCGGCGGGACGTCGCCGAGTTCGTCGCGGCGCTGGAAGACCATCGGCGGAACGGATCGGAGGTATAAGGAGGGCCGAACACGCAGCCGGAAGTCCTTCCGGGCGGTCTCGCTTGAACCCTGCGACCGGGGAAACACCCGGGTTGCGGAGGAGCTGAACGATGACTGCAGAACTGTCCGGGTCGACCGCACTGGTGACCGGCGGCACGAGCGGGATCGGCCGCGCGACGGCCGCCGCGCTGGCCGGGCTCGGCGCGCACGTGGTGCTGTCCGGCCGGGACGCCGGGCGCGGCGCCGAAGCCGTCGAGACCATCCGCGCGGCGGGCGGGAAAGCCGACTTCGTCGCGGCCGACCTCGTCGACGCCGCGTCGGCGCGCGCCCTCGCGGACCGGGCGCGGGAGCTGGCCGGGCCGATCGACGTGCTGGTCAACAACGCCGGGATCTTCCCGACCGGACCGACCGGGTCCTTCGCCGAGGCGGACTTCGACGCGGTCTTCACGACGAACGTGAAGGTGCCGTTCTTCCTCGTCGCCGCGCTGGGGCCGGAGATGGCGGCGCGCGGCCACGGCACGATCGTGAACGTGTCCACGATGGTCGCGGTGCGCGGCATGGCGGGCATGGCGGTGTACGGCGCGTCGAAGTCGGCGATCGAGCTGATGACGAAGGCGTGGGCGGCGGAGTTCGGGCCGTCGGGCGTGCGCGTCAACGCGGTCAGCCCGGGCCCGACCCGCACCGAAGGCACGGCGGTCTTCGGCGACGGCCTGGACGAGCTGGCGGCCGCGGGCCCGGCCGGGCGCGTGGCGGCCCCGGAGGAGATCGCGGCGGCGATCGCGTTCCTGGCGGCGGGCGACGCGAGCTTCGTCCAGGGCGCGATCCTCCCGGTGGACGGCGGCCGGCTGGCGGTGTGAGTCCCGCAGGACGGCGTCATTTCAGGAAGGTGACGCCGTCCTGGGGTCGCTCGTCGACCGTCAGCGAGAAGACGTCCGGCCGCGCGTAGTGGCCCGAGACGTCGAGGCTGTGCCGCGCGGCCACGATCTCGGCCAGGTCGATCTCCGCCGTGATCAGGCCTTCGGTGCCGCGCAACGGGCCCGCCAGGACGTCCCCCAGCGGGCCGACGATCACGCTGCCGCCGCGGAACGGGTCGTCGCCCGTGGTTTCGTACGGGCACGCCGAAACCACGAAACACCGGCCCTCGTCGGCGATGTGGCGCATCGACGCCTGCCAGACGTCGCGGTCGTCCGCTGTCGGGGCGCACCAGATTTCGACGCCCTTCGCGTACATCGCGGCCCGCAGCAGGGGCATGTGGTTCTCCCAGCAGATCGCCGCGCCGGCGCGGCCCGCCGCCGTCGGGACGACCGGGAGCATCGAGCCGTCGCCGCGGCCCCAGACCAGGCGTTCGCGGGCGGTCGGGACCAGCTTGCGGTGTCGGGCCACCAGGCCGAGTGCCGGGTCGAGGAAAACGACCGTGCTGTACAGGGTCGAGCCGTCGCGCTCGATGACGCCCACCACCAGGCTCGCGCCGGTCCGCGCCGCGAGCCCGGCCAGCTCGGCGACTTCGGGGCCGGGCACCGTCACGGCCGCGTGGAAGTACTCCACGAACGGCGTCCGGCCCGGGTAGCCGCCGAGCACGGCCTCGGGCAGCACCACCAGGTCGGCGCCCCGGATCTCGTCCTCGAACGCCAGGACCCGCTCGAGCGGGACGCCGGTCGCGATCTGCAGCGCGGCGACGACCGTCATCCGCGGACCGGCCACGGGACCACGGCCGACGTCCGCCGCTGGTAGTCCGCGTATTCGGGGTACCGCGACTTCGTGATGCTCTCGGTGAACCGCGTCGAGCCCACGAACAGCAGCGTCAGCAGGACCGCACCGACGACTGTCCACTGCAGACCGCCGGCGACGACGCCGAACGCGGCGATCGCCCACCACTGCGCCTGCTCGAAGAAGAAGTTCGGGTGCCGCGAATAGCGGAACAGCCCGTCCTGCAGGAACCGCGTCGGCGCCCGCCCGGCGTGCTTCTCGCGGTGGAACGCCCATTGCTGCTGGTCGGCGACCGTCTCCCCGACCAGGAAGGCGGCGAAGATCAGCGCGACGACGACGTCCGCGGCCCCGAAGCCGCCGGGGTGCTCCAGCGCGGTCAGGGCGGGGAGCGTGATCAGCAGGAGGATCACGTTCTGATACAGCGAGATGAAGAAGAAGTTGAACAGCTGGAACTGCCACGGCGCCATCCGCTCGCGCAGCACGGCCCACCGGTAGTCCTCACCGCCGGGCGCGTACCCGCCCTTGCGGGCGAAGTTGAAGGTCAGCCGCGCGCCCCACAGCGCGACCAGCGCGAACATCACGTCCAGCCGCGCGTCGGCGAACCCGGCGGCACCGGCGAAGATCCCCACGTAGGCCACCGGCACGATCGACCAGATCCGGTCGACCCAGGAGTACTCCCTGGTCAGCACCGAGACCACCCAGGTACCGAGCGTCACCCCGGCGAAGACGTACAGGCACACCCGCAGCGCGTCCATGTGCTCACTTTAGGACCTAGGATCGGCGTTGTGCCGTACTCGTTCCTCAGCCACCTCGAGTGCTCGCGGACCGGCGACCGCCTGGACGCCGACGCCGTCCAAGGCCTGTCCCCGGCGGGCGCGCCGCTGCTCGCGCGCTACGACCTCGACGGGGTCCGCGAAGCCGTGACGCCGAAGGAGATCGCCGGGCGCGAGCCGACGCTGTGGCGCTACCACGAGGTGCTGCCGGTGCGCTCGGCCGAGCATGTCGTCAGCCTCGGCGAAGGCATGACGCCGTTGCTGCGGCTGCCGCGCTACGGCCGTGAGCTGGGGCTGTCACGCTTGTGGATGAAGGACGAAGGCCTGGTCCCGACCGGCACGTTCAAGGCGCGCGGCGCCGCGGTCGGCGTCTCGCGGGCGGCCGAGCTGGGTGTGCGCGGGATCGCGATGCCGACGAACGGCAACGCCGGCGCGGCGTGGGCGTTGTACGCGGCGCGCGCGGGGTTGTCGAGCCTGGTCGCGATGCCGGACGACGCCCCGGCGATCACCATGCGCGAGTGCGTCGCGGCGGGCGCCGAGCTGTACCGGGTGGACGGTCTCATCGGCGACGCGGGCAAGCTCGTCGCCGCGGCGGTCGGGCGGCGACCCGGCGTGCAGGACGTCTCGACGCTGAAGGAGCCGTACCGCATCGAGGGCAAGAAGACGATGGGGTACGAGATCGCCGAGCAGTTCGGCTGGCGGCTGCCCGACGTCATCCTCTACCCCACCGGCGGCGGCGTCGGCATCATCGGGATCTACAAGGCGCTGCTGGAAATGCGGGAACTGGGCTGGGTTTCCGGGCCGCTGCCCCGGCTCGTCGCCGTGCAGGCCACCGGGTGCGCGCCGATCGTCACGGCGTTTTCGCGCGGTGAGCGGGAAAGCACGCCGTTCCCGGACGCCCGCACGGTCGCCTTCGGCATCACGGTCCCCAAGGCGCTGGGCGACTTCCTCGTGCTCGACGCCGTGTACGCGACCGGCGGCACCGCGATCGCCGTCACCGACGAAGAGCTTCTCAAGGCGCAACGGGACCTGACGTCGTACGAAGGCACCTTCGTCTGTCCGGAGGGCGGAGCGTGCTTCGCCGCGCTGAGGCACCTACGCGAGTCGGGGTGGCTCGAGGGCGGCGAAGACGTCGTCGTGCTCAACACCGGCGCCGGGATCAAGTACCCGGAGACAGTGCCCCTGGACGTCCCGCTCCTGTCGACGACCGACGCGATTCCTTAGAGGACCGACCGCACGGTCTCGGGATCGCGGGCGACGACCGTCGTGCCGTCGTCGGCCGTAATGATCGGCCGCTGGATCAGCTTCGGGTGCGTGGCGAGCGCGGCGATCCACTTCGGCCGGTCCGCGGGGGTGCGGCCCCAGGTCTTGAGGCCGAGTTCCTTCGCGACGGGCTCGGCGGTGCGCGTGATGTCCCACGGTTCCAGGCCGAGGCGCTTCAGGACGGCTTCGAGCTCGGCGGCCGTCGGCGGATCCTCGAGGTAGCGGCGCACGGTGTATTCGGCGCCGGCCTCGTCGAGCATCGACACCGCGGACCGGCACTTCGAGCAAGCCGGGTTGATCCAGATCTCCACGGCGGCAGCCTACCGCCCTGGTTTTGGAGCGCGTGCTCTGTTACGGTCGCGGCATGCCCCGCCCCCGCGTCCACGACCTCGACGCGCTCCTCGACGTCGCCGAGCGGCTCGTCGCCTCCTCGACGGAGGTGACGGTCCGTGGCCTGGCGGCGGCCGCGGGCGTCCCGAACGGGACGATTTACCACGCGTTCGGGTCGCTCAGTGCAGTGAAAGCCCAGGTCTGGCTACGCGCGGCCACGGCGTTCCTCGACCTTCAGACGTCCCGGGTGGATCAGGCTCCTTCGCCGGTGGAGGCGGTCGTCGCGGCCGCGGACACGCCGGCGGAGTTCGCGTTGTTGCGCCCCGACGGCGCGCGGATGCTGCTGTCGGTGCGCGGCGACCGGCTGTTCGGGCCGGAGCTGCCCGACGAGCTGGCGGAGGCCCTGCACGCGGTGGACAAGCGCCTGGTCGCGCTGCTGGTGCGGCTGGCCCGGCAGCTGTGGGACCGCGGGGACGGGCTGGCCGTCGACGTGATCACGACGTGCGTCGTCGACCTGCCGACGGCGTTCTTCCGGCGTGACATCACCGATCAGCTGGTGCGGGAAAGGCTGGCCGCCGCGGTGCGGGCCGTGCTGACCGTGCCCCCTCGAGAAAAGGACCGACCGTGACCGTTTCCGTATTTGACCTGGGCGCCGGCGAAAACCGGTTCTCCCCGGACTGGCTCCAGCGCGTGCATTCCTTTTTGGACGGCGTCGAAGGCCCCTTGGTGACGACCGGCAGCGGCAAGTTCTATTCGAACGGCCTGGACCTCGAATGGCTGACGGCGAACGGTGACCGGGCATCGGAGTACGTCGCGGAGGTCCAGGAGCTGTTCGCGCGGGTGCTGACCCTGCCGGTCCCGACGGTGGCGGCGATCAACGGCCACGCGTTCGGCGCGGGCGCAATGCTGGCGATGGCCCACGACTTCCGCGTGATGCGCAGCGACCGGGGTTATTTCTGCTTCCCGGAGGCGGACATCAACATCCCGTTCACCCCGGGCATGGCGGCGCTGATCCAGGGAAAACTGACCCCCTCGGCGGCGATCGCCTCGATGACGACCGGCCGCCGCTTCGGCGGACCGGCGGCAGCGGAGATCGGACTGGTGGACGAGGTCGCGACCGAGGGTGACGTGCTGAAGGTGGCCCAGGAGCGGGTGGAGCAGCTGGCGGGCAAGGACCGCGGAACGCTGGGCGCGATCAAGGCAACGATGTTCGCCCCGGCTGTGGCGGCTCTCCGGGCGGCGGGGTAGGCCTCCGGCCCCCGGTATCCAGCTTACCGGGGGCCACCGACAATTTCGGCCGGTCGGCGGCGCGAGCCGCTGCAGAGGCAGCGGAGGCGGCAGCGGCGGCGGCAGCAGCGGCGGGAGCAGCGGGAGCTGCCGCGGCGGCAGCAGCGGCGGCGGGAGCAGCAGAGCAAGCGGCGGCAGCAGCGGCGGCGGGAGCAGCAGAGCAAGCGGCGGCAGCAGCGGCGGCGGGAGCAGCAGAGCAAGCGGCGGCAGCAGCGGCGGCGGGA
>NZ_JBSFNC010000010.1:89530-118261 GCF_053586895.1 Amycolatopsis sp. NPDC003731
GGAGCAGCAGAGCAAGCGGCGACGAGCTGCGGCGGCGGAGCAGGCTGCGGCGGAGCAGGCTGCGGCGGAGCAGGCTGCGGCGGAGCAGGCTGCGGCGGAGCAGGCTGCGGCCTCGGCGGCAGCGGCAGCGGCAGCGGCAGCGGCAGCGGAGGTAGCAGCAGCGCCCGCGGCAGCGGCAGCGCCCCCCACCCCGCGCCTCTTACCCCTCGACCTCCGCCAACCGCCCCGCAAACGAACCCCGCAGCGGCGGAAGCCGAGCCGCCCAAGCGAGCGGCAGCGCCCACCACCCCTCCCCCTACCCCTCCACTTCCGCCAGCCGCCCCCGCAAATGGACCCGCTCCGGCTCGGTCCCCGCCAGCTCCAAGGCCTCCCGGTACGCCGAAGCCGCCTCCTCGACCCGACCGAGCCGGCTCAGCAAATCCCCTCGCGCCGCCGGGAATGGGCTGTACCCCCGCAACCGCGGCTCCTCCGCCAGCCCCTCCAACAACGCCAGCCCTGCCTCCGGACCGTCCCTCATCGCCACCGCCACCGCTCGGTTCAGCTCCACCACCGGCGACGGCGCCAGCCTGCCCAGCACGTCGTACAACGCCACGATCTGCGGCCAGTCCGTGCTCGCCACGTCCGCCGCCTCGTCGTGGAGGGCCGCGATCGCCGCCTGGACTCCGTACCAGCCCGGTGGGCCTCCCGTCAGCGCCTGCTCCACCAGCGCCGTCCCCTCGGTGATCATCGAGCGGTCCCAGCGGCTGCGGTCCTGGTCGTCCAGCAACACCAGGTCGCCGTCCGGGCCCGTTCGGGCTTCCCGGCGGGCGTGGACCAGCACCATCAGCGCCAGCAGGCCCGTGACCTCCCGCTCCCCCGGCAGCAACCGCCGGAGGATGCGGGCCAGGCGGATGGCCTCCTCCGCCAGGTCGAGCCGCTGGAGGTCCGGGCCCGAGCTGGCCGCATAGCCCTCCGTGAAGATCGAGTACACCACCTGCAGCACGCCCGGCAGCCGGCCGGGGAGCTCGGCGGCGTCCGGGACGCGGAACGGGATCCGCAGCGTGCGGATCCGGTTCTTCGCCCGGACGATCCTCTTGCCCATCGTCGCGCTCGGCACCAGGAACGCGCGCGCCACCTCCGGGGTCGTCAGCCCGGCGAGGCAGCGCAACGTCAGCGCCGCCCGGTCCTCCGCCGGCAACGCCGGGTGCGCGCACGTGAAGAACAACTGGAGCCGCTCGTCCGGCAATCCACCCGACGGCGAGGGCGGGGCGGGCGCCGTGCGCTCGGCCTCGACCTGCAGCACCGCGAGCCGGGCCGCGTAGGCCTGGTCGCGGCGCAGGCGGTCGACCGCCTTGCGCCTGGCCGTCGTCATCAGCCAGGCGCCCGGCTTCGGCGGCACGCCCTCGGCCGGCCAGTGCACCAGCGCCGCCTCGATCGCCTCCGACGTCACCTCCTCGGCGAGGTCGAGGTCGCCGAACCGGCGGGCGAGCGCGGCCAGCAGCAGCCCGCGCTCCTCCCGGAACACCGCCTCGAGGGTGAGCCGGGGCGCCTCGCCCGCCACCGCCGTCAGCCCTCGTAGCCGGCCAGCGGCCGGACCACGATCGACCCGCCGTCGCGGGAGCCCGGGCAGCGCGCCGCCCAGTCGAGCGCGACGTCGAGGTCCGGCACGTCGACGACGAAGTAGCCGCCGAGCACCTCGCGGGACTCGGCGAACGGGCCGTCGGTGACCAGCCGCTCGCCGCGCTCGTCGACCCGGACCGTGGCCGCCGTCGTGAAGTCGGCGACCGAATCGCCGCCGACGTGGACGCCGGCTTCCTTCAGGGACTTGTCGAACAGCATCCAGTCGTCCGGCGTGCTGCAGCCGGTGGGCGCGCCGTCGGCGTCGAGAGCGGCGTTGATCAGCATCAGGTACTTCACGGTTCCTCCTGTGGCTCGGTTGCCGTACGCCAGCACTACGAACGACGGCCGGCCCGTTGGACACCCTGCGCCGGAATTTTCTCATGTCAAGAAACTTTGACACGATGTCTGGTTTGTTTTACCTTGGCGAGGTGACCCACGAAGAGAAGAACGCCTGGATCCTGGGGATTGCCGCGGTGGTGAGCTACGCGGTGTACCTCGTGCTGGTCCTCGGCCGGGCCGGCGGGCGGCCGCTCGCCGAGGTCCCGTACGTCGCGGCGCTGCTCTGGACGGTCGGCACGTCCATCGTCGCGACGATCGTGCTGAGCATCGTCGTCGCGATCGTGTCGAAGGACGGCGCGAAGGATCAGCGCGACGTCGAAATCGGCCGGCTGGGCGAGCACGTCGGCCACTCGTTCGTCGTGATCGGCGCCGTCGCCGCGCTGCTGCTGGCGATGGCCGAGGCGCCGCACTTCTGGATCGCCAACGTCATCTACCTGGCCTTCACCCTGTCGGCGGTCCTCGGGTCGATCACCCGGATCTTCGCCTACCGGCGGGGTTTCCAGCCGTGGTGAAACCGACCCGCGTCACGAACTCGCTGCGCGCCCTCCGGTTCGCGCACGGCCAGATGACCCAGGCCGAGCTCGCCACCCGGCTCGGGGTCACCCGCCAGACCGTCATCGCCATCGAGCAGGGCCGCTACTCGCCCTCGCTCGAAATGGCGTTCCAGATCGCGCACGTGTTCGGAGTCCCGCTCGAAGAAGTGTTCCAGTACCCGGAGGAGTCGTCGTGAAAGCCATCGTCCAGGACCGCTACGGAAATCCCGGCGTTCTCGAACCGCGCGACATCGAAAGACCGGCGCCCGGGCCCGGCGAGGTCCTCGTGCGCGTGCACGCGGCCGGCGTCGACCCGGGCGTCTGGC
Organism: Amycolatopsis sp. NPDC003731; assembly: GCF_053586895.1. Taxonomy (NCBI): domain Bacteria; kingdom Bacillati; phylum Actinomycetota; class Actinomycetes; order Pseudonocardiales; family Pseudonocardiaceae; genus Amycolatopsis; species Amycolatopsis sp. NPDC003731. The sequence continues at coordinate 92,328 of NZ_JBSFNC010000010.1, forward strand.
ACCTGACCACCGGGCAGCCGTACCTGGTGCGCCTGCTCGGTTTCGGTGTCCGCAGGCCGAAGAACCCCGTGCGCGGCCTCGACTTCGCGGGCACGATCGAGGAGACCGGGGACGGCGTCACGAAGTTCCGCCCCGGCGACGAGGTGTTCGGCGAGTGCACCGGCGCGTTCGCCGAGTACGCCGTCGCGAAGGCCGATCGGGTCGCGGCGAAACCGGCCCGGCTCTCGTTCGAGCAGGCGGGGGCCGTCGCGATCTCCGGGTGCACCGCCCTGCAGGGCCTGCGCGACGCGGGCCGGGTCCGGCCGGGCCAGTCCGTCCTGGTGATCGGCGCCGCGGGTGGCGTCGGGTCGTTCGCGGTGCAGCTGGCCAAGACCTTCGGCGCCGAAGTCACCGCGGTGTGCAGCACCGGCAAGACGGACCTGGTCCGCGAGCTCGGCGCCGACCACGTCGTCGACTACACGCGCGAAGACTTCACCGGCCGGCGGTACGACCTCGTCCTGGACACCGCGGGCGCGCGCCGGCTCAGGCACCTGCGCCGGGCGCTGACGCCGCGCGGCACGCTGGTGCTCGTCGGCAGCGAGACCGGCGGCCGGTGGCTGGGCGGCACCCAGCGGGTCGCCGGCGCGGCGCTGCTGAGCCTGTTCGTGGGCCACCGGCTGCGCGGCCTCGTCTCCGCGGTCCGCGGCGCGGACCTCGAAGTGCTGCGCGAAACGATCGGAGCCGGCGGCCTCACGCCCGTGCTGGATCGCACCTACCCGCTCGCCGACGCCGCGGCCGCGATCGACTACGTCCACAAGGGACACTCGGCCGGCAAGGTCGTGCTCACGCTCTGAAGCCGCGGTCCTGCAGCTTCTTGATCCGGTCGACCTGGGCGGGGTGCCCGGCCAGCAACCGCGCGGCCATCGGGTCGGCCCGGTCCTCGCCGAGCCGTTTCGACCAGGCGAGCACCGGGCCGAGCAGCACCCAGCCGGCGGGGAGGACCCAGAAGTACGCAGGCCACCCGGTCACCGTTCACGCTGCTCTCCCCACCGGGTCAGCGGAAGACGCCCGCGTGCGCCTCGGCCCACTCCTCGAACGTCCGCGCCGGCCGCCCGGTCACCTCCGAAACCGTCGGGTGCACCGTGGCCTCGTCCAAGGTCCCGTCGACGTAGAAGTTCCAGAACGCGTCGACGTACTCGCGCGGCATGCCCGCTTCGAGCTCCACCCGTGTCTCGTCGTCCGACAGCTCAACAGTCCGCAGGTCCCGTCCCAGCACCGAGGCCAGCACCGCGACCTGCTCCGCGGGCCGCATCGCCACCGGCCCGGTCAGTTCGTGCACCAGCCCTTCGTGCCCGCCGGCCAGAGCGAGCGCCGCCACCGCCGCGATGTCCGCCGGGTCGATGCACGCCACCGGGACGTCGGGGAACTGGACGCGGACCGTGTCGCCCGCGCGCAGCTGCGGCAGCCAGCGCAGGGCGTTCGACATGAACGCGCGCGGCCGCAGGAACGTCCAGTCCAGGCCCGATTCCCGCGCCGCGCGCTCGGACAGCGTCATGTACCGGGAGACGGCGTTGTCCAAGTCCTCCAACGCCGCCGAGCCCCCGGACAGCAGCACGATCCGCCGCACCCCGGCGTCCCGCAGCAGGCCGGACATGTCCTCGTAGCCGGACAGCAGGAAGACGCCCTCGACCCCCTTGAGCGCGTCCGTGAGGCTTCCGGGCGAGCCGAGATCGCCCACGGCGGCTTCGACCCCGTCCGGGAGGACGACGTCCGGCCGGCGCACCAGCGCCCGGACCGGGGCGCCCACCGCCGCGAGTGCCGAAACCACTTCCGCGCCGACGTTGCCGGTGGCGCCGGTGACCAGGAACATCCGCTCAACCCCCCGGAGTCTTTGTCCCGGCCAGCCTAGCGCCACCGGACGGACGTCAGTCCTGCGTCGGCAGCTCGTCGAACTCGACGACCTGGCGGACCTCCACCTCGATGTCCTGGTCGAACAGCTCGACGTAGCGCTTGGCGAACTCGACGGCCTCCGCCCGGTCCGCCGCGTTGATCAGCGCGAACCCGCCGATGACCTCCTTGGCCTCGGCGAACGGCCCGTCGGTCACGCGGATCGCGGCCCCGCGCGGCTTGCGGACCAGCGAGCCCTTCTCCGTCGGGTGGACGCCCTCCGCGGTGATCAGGATGCCCTTCTCCGCCGCCTCCTGGATGAACCCGCCCATCTGCTCGATGAACTCCTGGCTCGGGTTCCAGCTCTTCGGGTCCTGCTCGTCGACCCGGTGCATCATGAGAAACCGCATGGTGTGCTCCCTGGTGTTCCCTCGGCCGGGGTCCGGTGCGTTCCCGGACGCGGTGACCGGCCTTCACCCCCGCGTCGAACGGCCGCGACCGGCGTTCGACATTTCCCCGGGGAGATTTTTCCGGCAGCGTACCTGTGAGCTGCATCACCAGGAGGGTGCGCGTCGATCATCCCGTCGGTCGCGGGAGGCTGAGCTCGTCGAACAGCGCCGCCGCCCGGTCGGCCGTCGCGGCCGCCCGGCGTCCGGTGCTCAGCAGCGCCAGGACGACCAGACCGGCTCCGAGCCCGGCGACCAGCCACCACACGCCGTGTCCCGCGCTCGAAAGCGCGACGCCGAGGGTGGTCCCGGTCTGCCGTCCGGCGGAGGCCAGCGACGCGGCCACCCCAGCCATCGACCCCGGCATGCCGGAGACGGCGGTGTTCGTGATCGGCGGGTTCACCGTGCCGAGGAACACGCCGAACAGCAGGAAACTCGCGAGCACGGCGGGCAGCGGCGTGGCCGGGCCGAGGAACGCCGAGACGACGCCGCCCACGGCGAGGGCGGCACCGGCGACCACCAGCGGCCACCGCGGCCCGCGCGTGCCGACGAACCGTCCGGTCCGCGGGGACAGGACCAGGACCAGTACGCCGACCGGCAGCAGGCACAGGCCCGCTCTCAGCGGGGTCAGGCCCCGGACGTCCTGCAGGTACTGCGTCGTGACGAACAGGAAGGCGCCGAACCCGCACAGCGCGAACAGGGCCATGACGATCGCCGCGCTGAACGAGAGGCTGCGGAACAGGCGCAGTTCGAGCAGCGGATCGGTGCGGCGCGGTTCGTAGGCGAGGATGCCCAGGACGCCGAGCCCGGCGAGGACCAGCAGGCCGACGCTCCACGGTGACGTCCAGCCCAGCCGCGGCGACTCGATCAGCGCGGCGACGACGCTGCCGAGCACCAGCAGCACGAGCACCTGCCCCACCGGGTCGAACCGGCGGGCCCGCGGCGCACGCGACTCGGGCACGAACAGCGTCGTCGCGACGAGCGCGGCGGCGATGATCGGGACGTTGACCCAGAAGACGGCCCGCCAGCCGAAGCCGTCGACGAGCGCGCCGCCGAGGATCGGCCCGAGCGCGAGCGCCAGGCCCGACATCGAACCGAACACGCCGATGGCGCGAGCGCGCTCGGCCGGCGCGGGGAAGGTGGTGGCGACGATGGCCATCGCGACCGGGTTGAGCATGGTGCCGCCGGCGGCCTGCAGCGCGCGGGCCGCGATCAGCCAGCCGATGCCCGGGGCCAGGCTGCACAGCAGCGACCCGAGGCCGAAGAGGGCGAGCCCCCACCGGAAGACGCGGCGGCGGCCGAACCGGTCGGCGGCGGACCCGGCGAGCACGAGGAAGGCCGCCAGCACGAGCGTGTAGGCGTCGACGGTCCACTGCAGTCCGGAGACGGAAGCGCCCAGGTCACGGCGGATGGCGGGCAGGGCGACGGTGACGATGGAGATGTCCATCACCACGACGACGATGCTGGCGCAGCAGATGGCGAGCACGAGCCCGGGACGGTTGGTGGTCATGCCTTCGACGCTAGGATTTAGAGCGTGCTCGAAGTCAACCCGATCCCCGCGGAGGGCCTGTCGATCGCGGACGCGGCCCGCCGGACCGGGGTCAGCGCCCACACGCTGCGCTACTACGAACGAGCGGGCCTGGTGGTGACCCGGGTCGACCGCACGAGCGGCGGCCGGCGCCGCTACCACAAACTGGACCTGGACTGGATCAAGATCTGCACCAAGCTCCGCGCGACGGGCATGCCGATCAAGACGATCCGCCGGTACGCGGACCTCGTCGCCGCCGGCCGCGGCAACGAGCAGGAACGCCTGGCCCTGCTGGAGGAACACCGCGCCGACGTGCTGGCGAGGCTGGCGGAGCTGGAGGAGAACCTGAAGCTGATCGACCGGAAGATCGGGGTGTACCGGGGCCGCCTGGAGGCGGGTGACGCGGACGGCCTCTGGGCGCCGGGCCGGCCGCGCTGACGCCTACCCCAGGCCGCTGTACGCCGCGCCGACCATGGTCATGCCGCGGCCGTCGCCGACGATGGCGTCGAGCATCTGGTTCATCGCGTAGGCAACGGTGAGGCCGGCGTCGAGGTCGTTGAACACCAGCGAACCGCCCATGCCGCCCCAGAAGCAGTTCCGGCCGCTGATGCCGTAGCCCAGGCCGTACCGCATCGGGACGCCGAAGCCGTAGTCGAGACCGTGGTACTGCTCCTCCAGTGCCCGCTCACACCCGGTCCGCGAGAGCAGCCGGACGCCGTCGACGGCCCCGCCGGCCGACAGGACCGACTGGACCCGGGCGACGGACCGGGCATTGCCGTAACCGGCCCCCGACGGGATTTCCGCGCGCCGCCAAGCCGCGGTGTTCGTGTCCTCGGGCACGAACTCGGGATTGGGGGCGGCGTCGAAGAGTTCGGTGGGCGGCGGCACGGTCAGCCCGCCGGGCGGGGCGAGGGACGGCGCCACGCGGTGGTGGTGGCGGTCGGGCAGTCCGATGTGGAAATCCGCGCCCAGCGGCCCGGCGACCTCCGCGGCGAAGAACGCGCCGATCGTCTTCCCGGTGATCCGGCGGACGATCTCTCCGAGCAGGAACCCCTGCGTGAGCGCGTGGTAGCAGCCGATTTCCCCGGGTGTCCACCGTGGTTTCTGCGCGGCCAGCAGCGTGGTGACTTTGCCCGGGTCGCCGATGTCTTCGAGCGTGATCGGCGTGTCCCAGACCGGCAGCCCCGCCGTGTGCGACAGAACGTGCCGCACGCGGACGTCCGCGGCGCCGAACTCCGGCCAGTACCGGACGAGCGGCGCGTCGAGGTCGAGCTCGCCGCGATCGGCGAGGATCAAGGCGCACAACGCGATCATCGTCTTGGTCGTGGACCAGACGTTGGTGATCGTGTCTTCTTCCCAGGCCACGGTCCGGCCGGCGTCGGCGTACCCGCCCCACAGGTCGGCCACCAGCTCGCCGCGGAAGACGACCGCGACCGAAGCGCCGACGTCGTCCTTGCCCAAGGACTCCGCGAGCGCGTCGCGCACCTCTCCGAACCGCTCGTCGCACGTTCCGTGCACCTGCACCATGGGCACGGACTCAACTCCGTCTCCCCCGGCCACGCCACCGAATTAAAACCGGCGAATTCCCCACGAAAAGTCCTTTATCAACTTGTAGTGCGCCACCCGGGTGCGCCGGTGCCACGATGAATGCTCCGGACGGACGTATCGAAAGGTGCGCCGATGGCGACCGAAGTGGCGACCTTCTGCCCGCTGTGCGTGTCCCGGTGCGGGGCCACCGCCACCGTCGAGGACGGACGCCTGCTCGCCCTGCGCCCGCTGCCCGGCCACCCCACCGGGCAGGCCCTCTGCGTCAAGGGCAAGGCCGCGCCGGAGATCGTCGAGCACCCCGGCCGGCTGCTGCACCCCCTGCGGCGGACCGCTCCGAAGGTCGCGGCCGACCCCGGCTGGGAGCGCATCGGCTGGGACGAGGCCCTGGCCACCGTCGCGACGCGGCTGACGGCGATCGCCGCCGGGTCCGGGCCGGAAGCCGTCGTGTTCGGCAGTGCCTCGCCGTCGACGTCGGCGATGTCCGATTCGGTCGACTGGCTGACCCGGCTCCGGCGGGCCTTCGGGAGCCCGAACCTGGTCAGCTACATGGAACTGTGCGGCTGGGGACGCCACCTGGCCACCACCTACACCTGGGGCGAGCCGGTGCCCGGCGCCTACCTGCCCGATCTCGACCACGCCGGCTGCGTCCTCTACTGGGGGTACAACCCGTCGGTGTCCCGGCTCGCGCACGCCACCGCGACCACGGCGGCGCTGCGGCGGGGCGCGAAGCTCGTCGTCGTGGACCCGCGCCGGGCCGGCCTGGCCAGCAAGGCCGACCACTGGCTGCGCGTCCGGCCCGGCACGGACGCCGCCCTCGCGCTGGCGATCACCCACGAGATGATCGAAAACGGCTGGTACGACCCCGACTTCGTCGAACGGTGGACCAACGCGCCGTGGTCGGTCCGGACCGACACCGGCGAGCTGCTGGCCCCCGGCACACCGGTGCCGGCCGGGGTGGCGACCCGCCGGGTCTGGGACCTCATCGCCGAAGAGTGCGCCCGGTTCGCCCCGGACGTCGCCGAGCGGATCACCGGCGTCCCCGCGGACCGGATCACCGCCACGGCCCGGCTGCTGTGGGAGGCGCGCCCGGTCGCGTTCTACACCTGGAGCGGGCTGGAGCAGCACAGCAACGCCACGCAGACCGTCCGGGCGATCGGCCAGCTGTACGCCCTCACCGGCTGCCTCGACGTGCCCGGCGGGAACGTGCTGTTCACGCCCGTGCCGGCGAACCCGGTCGACGGGACGGCGCTGCTGCCGGACGGGCAGCGGGCCAAGGCCATCGGCGTCGGCGAGCGGCCGCTCGGCCCGGCGCGGTTCGAGTACGTCACCGGCGAGGACTTCTACCGGGCGGCGCTGGACGGCGTCCCGTACCGGGCCCGGGCGCTGGTCAACTTCGGCGCCAACCTGGTGCTGGCCCACGGCGACAGCGCGCGTGGCCGGGACGCCCTGCGCGCACTGGACTTCTTCGTGCACACGGACCTGTTCATGAGCCCGACCGCGGAGCAGGCCGACATCGTGCTGCCGGCGACGAGCGCGTGGGAAGCCGAGGCGCTGCGGATCGGGTTCGAGACCGGCCAGGACGCGCAAGCCACCGTCCAGCTGCGGCGTCCGCTGGTCGCCCCGCGCGGCGAAGCGCGTCCGGACCTGCGGATCATCTTCGACCTCGCGGTCGCGCTCGGGCTGGGCGAGCACTTCTTCGACGGCGACATCGAGGCGGCCTGGCGCCACCGGCTCGCCCCGAGCGGCCTGAGCCTCGAACAGCTGCGGGCCGCCCCCGAGGGCATCCGCCTGCCGCTGCGGACGGTCCACCGCAAGTACGAACGGCAGGGGTTCCGGACGCCCTCCGGCGTCGTCGAGCTGTACTCCGAAACGCTGCTCCGGAAGGGGTATCCGCCGCTGCCGACCTACGACGAGCCGTCGATCAGCCCGCTGTCCCGGCCGGACCTGGCGGCCCGCTACCCGCTGGTCCTGACCTGCGCCAAGTCGCTGTTCTTCTGCGAGACCCAGCACCGTGCGATCACGAGCCTGCGCAAGTCCGCCCCCGACCCCCAGGTCGAGCTGCACCCGGACACGGCGGCGGCCCGCGGCATCACCGCCGGCGACTGGGTGCGGCTGGAGACGCCCCGGGGCAACGTCCGCGCGCGGGCGAAGTTCAACGTCAACCTCGACCCGGGCGTGGTGTGCGGCCAGCACGGCTGGTGGCAGCCGGCGGCGGGCCTCGGCGAGCCGGGCTACCCGGTCACCGGCGAGGGCAGCGCCAACCTCAACCTCGTGCTGGCCCAAGGACCGAGCGACCCGGTGAGCGGCAGTTCACCGTTGCGCGCGTCGCTGTGCGAGATCGCGCTGGAGAACGGCTGACGGCTCCGGGTCCCCAGGGCGGGCGATGATCGTCCGGGGTGCCGTCGTCTACCGTAAGGGTGGAACGGGCTACCGTCCGTATGCTCCGACGGCGATGGCAAGGCGGCTGGTGAAGGAACGCGAGTTGCGGCGCCGCTGCAGGCGGCTGCTGAACGAACTGGGCATCCGGCCCCCGCTGGACGTCCTCGAGCTGTGCCGCAGCGTCGGCGAGCAGCGCGGCCGCCCGATCCGGCTGCTGCCGCACCGGATCCCGGTGCCGGGGCCGTTCGGGGCCTGGATCGCCACCGCCCAGGCCGACTACATCGTCTACCAGCAGGACACGAGCAGGGCCCACCAGCGCCACATCATCCTGCACGAGCTGGGCCACATGCTGGCCGGTCACGGCGCCACCGCGGAGAACCCCGACCTGGTCGGCCGGCTGGCGCCGGGCCTGGAACCGGAGGCGGTCCGGCGAGCCCTGCTCCGCACGTCCTACGACACCGACCACGAGCGGGAGGCCGAGACGGTGGCGACGATCATCCTGGAGTGGGCCTCGGTCCTCGACCGGGTGGCACCGCCGTCGTCGGACGAGGGCGCCGCGCGGCGGATCGACGCGGCGCTCGACGAACGGCTGGGCTGGCTGTGAACAGCAAGGTCACGCTGATCGTGCTCCAGGGCGTCATCCTGTTCCCGGCGCTGCTGTGGAAGATCTACCAGCTGACGCGCGCCCCGGGCGACATCGCGCGCTGGATGGTCACCGCGTGCCTGGCCTGCTTCGCGGCCGCGTACCCGCTGGGCCTGCTGGCGGGCGACGTCAACCAGCCGGATCCGGGGCGGATCGTGCCGCTGCTGTTCCAGCACATCTTCCTGTGCGGGCTGGTCTTTTCCCTGGCGTGTTTCTTCCTGTTCTCGGCCCTCCCGGCTGACCGGGCCCGGCGCCGCGCGCTGCTGGAACTGATCCCGCTGGCCACGGCGATCCTGGTGATGGCGACGGTGACGGTTTTGATGCCGGACGTCCCGCCCGCGCAGTACCCCCGGGGCGCGGTGTCGGTCTTCTACCTCGCGGCGGATCTGTACCTCACATACGGCATCGCGAGCGCCTGCTTCTTCGCGCGTCGCTACGCGCGTGGGGCGGCACCACGGCTGGCGCGGGGTTTGTCGGTGGCGTCGGTGGGTTTCGCGATCGGCGCGCTGGGCGGAGCGACCCTGATCGCGGTGGTCCTGGTCCGCTGGACGGGTGCGGCGATCCCCTGGCTGCTGGTCCAGGGCACGGTGTTCCTGGTGTTCCCGAGCGCGATCCTGCTCGTGGTGGGCCTGTCCTACCCCGGCGTCGCCACCCGTGTGGCGGCGGGACGCGTGTGGTGGCAGCACCTGCGCACGTACCACCGCCTCCGTCCATTGTGGACAAAGCTGCACGAGGCGTTCCCCGAGGACGCACTGAGCCGGACCCCGCTGGGCCGCTGGGACACGCTGAGCCTCCTCGGCGTCCACCGCCGGTATTACCGGAGGGTGATCGAATGCCGCGACGGGCTGGTCCGGATCAGCCCGTACGTCGCGTGCTCGGAAGGCCCGCTGCCGGATCGGCTTAAGGAGGCGTTGCGCGCCCACGCCCGGGGCGAGCAGGTCCCGGAGGAGCCGATGCCGATCGCCATCCCGGACGGCGGCAGCCTGGACGAGGACGCCCGGGAGCTGGTCACGCTGTCGGAGTCCCTGGCGTCCCCGGTCAGCCGCACGGCACGGTGAGTTCCGCGCCGTTGGCGGTGTAGGTAGTGATCGCCGTCCCTTGGCACGCGTACTGCACGACCCCCTTGCCACTGGCCACGACCTGCGCGCCACCGTCGGCCGGCCGCGAAATCGAGACGGGCAACGGGACGATGGGCCCGAGCGGGAAGTAGGAATACTGGTTGACCGCGGTCAGCGTGGTCCCGCTGAAGGTGAAGCTCTGGATCGGGCCACTGACGGCGTGCGCGGGAGCAACCCCGGCACCGCTCAGCGCGACAACCCCGACGGCGACCGTGGCGTATCGAGCAATCCGATGCGGCATGCCTACCGTTCTAACACCGCGGCCGCGGGGTGTCTGCCGCCATTCGTGCCGGTCAGCGGTCAAGCCACGGAGCGAGCAGCTTCTCCAGATCGGCATCCGAAAGCGCCCGCGGGCCGCCGTGGAACTCGTGCCACCGCGAAGCGTCGCGCGCCGCGTTGTACTCGACCTCGTACGCCCGCATCAGGACGTACATGAACGTCACCGAGCTGAACCGCTCACCGAGCAGCGTCCGCGCCTGGCGGGCGACGTCCGTGGCGCCGGTGAAGTCCGACAGTTTCAACGATTCCGCAGCCGGGTCCAGCAGGCTGGGCGCATACATCACGACGATTTCTCCATAACCGAAACGAAAACTCAGCCTTCGGCAGCAAGCTGCCCGCAGGCGGCGGCGATCTCCTGGCCGCGCGTGTCACGCACCGTGCACGCTACTCCCCCGGCGTTCACCAGCCGCACGAACTCCCGCTCCACCGGCTTCGGCGACGCATCCCACTTGCTGCCCGGCGTCGGGTTCAGCGGGATCACGTTCACGTGCACCAGCTGACCCAGGTGCTGCCTCAACCGCTTCGCGAGCAGCTCGGCCCGCCACGGCTGGTCGTTGATGTCCCGGATCAACGCGTACTCGATCGACACCCGCCGCCCGGAAGTATCGGCGTAGTACCGCGCCGCCGAGAGCACCTCGTCCACCGACCACCGGTTGTTCACCGGCACCAGCGTGTCCCGCAGCTCGTCGTCCGGCGTGTGCAGCGACACCGCCAGCCGCACCTGCATCTTCTCGTCCGCCAGCTTGCGGATCGCCGGCGCCAGGCCCACCGTCGACACCGTCACCGAACGCTGCCCGATCCCCAGCCCACCGGGAGCGGGATCGGTGATCCGCCGCACCGCCGCCACGACCCGCTTGTAGTTGGCCAGCGGCTCGCCCATGCCCATGAAGACGATGTTCGACAGCCGGCCGGGGCCACCGGGCATCGTGCCGTCGCGCATGACCGCCGCCGCCGAGCGGACCTGGTCGACGATCTCCGCCGTCGACAGGTTGCGGTCCAGGCCGCCCTGGCCCGTCGCACAGAACGGGCAGGCCATGCCGCAGCCCGCCTGGCTCGAAATGCACAGCGTCGCGCGGTCCGGGTACCGCATCAGGACGCTCTCCAGGAGCGTGCCGTCGTGGGCGCGCCACAGCGTCTTGCGCGTCGCGCCGTTGTCGGCCGCCAGGGCGCGGACCTCCGTGAGCAGCGTCGGCATCAGCGACTCGACGAGCCGCGCGCGCGAAGCCGCCGGGATGTCCGTCATCTCCTCCGGGTCCACCGTCAGGCGGGAGAAGTAGTGGTTCGACAGCTGCTTCGCGCGGAACGGCTTCTCCCCCAGCTCGGCGACGGCGTCCGCACGCTCGGACACCGAGAGGTCGGCGAGGTGGCGCGGCGGCAGGCCGCGCTTGGGCGCGTCGAAGACGAGGGGAAGGGCAGTCATAACCGGACCAGTGTCCCACGCGCGCGCCGGGGTCGCCCGTGGCGCCCCCACCAGGTGTACCCCAGGTCACGGACCGCCCCCGGTCGGCGGGGCCGGGTCACCCACAGGGATGATCCACCGTGCACCGCGTCCGACGAGAGAGGTGAGCGCGTGTCCCTCCGGCACCTTGTCCTGGTTGTCGCCCTCACCCTGGGCGTCGCCGCCTGCAGCCCCCCGGCGGAGAACGGGCCCGAGAAGCCGAGCGGGCCGCAGGCGAACGTGGGCGCCCTGCACCTGCCCCTGCCCGCGGGCGCGACCTACACCGAGCACAGCCCGGACGGCCTGCTCGACGGCTGCATCGCCGAAGGCACCGCGATCTGCGAAGCGCGGGTCCTGGACCTGCGCAAGGCGGACCCCGGCGCCCCGATCAACCCGCCGAGCACGAAGCGGCCCTTCGGCTGGTACACCGGCACCGACCTGCCGACCTGCATCACGCCCGCTTCGCCGCCCGGAAAGGCCTCGGGAGCCAAGGACAGCAAGCTCCTCGACTCCGGCTTCGCGCCGATCGGGCCCAAGAAGGCCGAGTACGGCCGCTGGCAGGTCACCTGCGAGAACTCGGCGCAGAACAACCAGGTCCGGATGTGGTGGCTGCCGACGAGCAAGGTCCTGGTCGTCCAGTACGGGTCCTTCCCCGGCTGGGACGCCAAGATGGACACGCTGCTCGCCGGCGCCACCTTCAGCTGACGGCGTCGAGCGCGGCCCGGATGATCGCGTCCGTGTCGATGCCGTGGTGGCGGTAGACGTCCTCCAGCGACCCCGACTGCCCGAAGCCGGTGACGCCGAGCGCGACCGAGGGGACCCGGTTGATCCCGGCCAGGAACGCCAGCGTGTGCGGGTGCCCGTCGAGCACCGTGACCAGCGGCTTGGCCCGCGAAGCCGGGAAGACCTGGTCCAGGATCCACGACTCGGCGCCGCCCCGGCCGGACCGGGCTTGCACGGCCTCGAACAGCAGGCCCGGGCTGGTCACGCAGACGACGTCCGCCTCGACGCCGACCTGGGCCAGCCGCTCGGCCGCCGCCAAGGTGTCCGGCACCAGCGCGCCCATCGCGGCGAGCGTGACGGCAGGTGAAGCGGCGCGCCGCAGCAGGTACGCGCCCGCCACGACCTGACGGCGACGACGTTCGCGCGCGGCCGGGTCGGCGGGCACCGCGGCGAGGGTCTGGTCGACCGGGCGCGTCGAGAGCCGGAAGTACGACGACGTCCCGCCCGGCTTGCCGAGCCGGCCGAGCGCGGCCAGGAGCGTCCACTCGGTGTCGATCGCGAACGCCGGTTCGTAGCTGACGCAGCCGGGCTGCTCGATGCCGATCGACGGCGTGGTGATCGACTGGTGCGCGCCGCCTTCCGGGGCGAGCGTGACACCCGACGGCGTCCCGATCAGGATCGACTGCCCGCCCGCGTAGATGCCGAAGGACCACGGTTCCAGCGCACGCTCGACGAACGGGTCGTACATGACGCCGATGGGCAGCAGCGGCTCGCCCCAGCGGCTCCAGGTCGCGCCCAGCTCGCCGAGAAGGCCGACCAGGTTCGTCTCGGCGATGCCCAGCTCGACGTGCTGGCCGGTCGGCTTCTCCCGCCAGTGCATGATCGTCTCGGGGTCGTCCTCGAACCAGTCGCGGCGCTCGGTGGCCGACCACACGCCGACCTTGTTGACCCAGCCGCCGAGGTTGGTCGTCGAGCTGACGTCGGGGCTGACCGTCACCACGCGCTTCGCCGCTTCGGGCGCTTCGCGCGTCAGGTCGAGCAGCACGCGCCCCAGCGCTGCCTGCGTCGTCGCGGTCCCGGACGGTGTACGTCCGATGTCGACCGGCAGGTCCAGCGAAGGCGCCGAAGGAACGTCCGTACGGCGAAGGCGCGAAGCGACTTCAGCGCACAACGCGGCTTCGGGCGACCCGGCAGCGAAGCCCTCCCAGGGCGAAGCGAGGTCCGTACCCAGCGAAGCGGCCAGCTCTTCCATCTGGGCCACGGTCAGCAGCGAGGAGTGGTTCTGCGGGTGCCCCTGCGTGGGCAGGCCGCGGCCCTTGACGGTGTAGCAGAAGATCACCGTCGGCCGGTCGTCCGATATGGACGCGAAAACCTCGTCGAGCGAGCCGAGGTCGTGACCGCCGAGGTTCCGGATCGCGGCCAGCAGCGTCTCGTCGTCCAGCGAGGCGACCAGCTCACTCAGTGCGGCGTTCCCCGCGGGCAGCCGGTCGCGCAGCTGGACGGCGTCGCAGCGCAGCAGCCGCTGGTACTCGGGGTTCGGCATGCCGTCGATGCGGGCGCGCAGCTCGGCGCCGCCGGGCCGGGTGAACAGCTCCTCCAGCAGCCGCCCGTACTTCAGGGTCAGCACCTGCCAGCCGGCGGCGTCGAACATGCCCTGCAGCCGCCCGGCCGCGATGTTCGGGACCACGCGGTCGAGGGACTGGCGGTTGAGGTCGACGATCCAGACGATCTCGCCGAGCTCCGCGACGGCCGGGTCGAGGATGGCCTCCCAGATCGCGCCTTCGTCGAGCTCGGCGTCACCGACGAGCGAGTACTGCCGTCCGGTGCCGGCCGCCGAACCCCGGGTCGTCAGGTAGCGGCGGGCCAGCGCACCCCAGATCGGGGCGGTGGCGCCGATGCCGACCGAGCCGGTCGAGTAGTCGACGGGGTCGGGGTCCTTGGCCCGGCTCGGGTAGCTCTGCAGGCCGCCGAACTCGCGCAGCGTCGGCAGGTAGGTCTCGTCCAGCTCGCCGAGCAGGTAGTTGATCGCGTGGAGCACCGGCGACGCGTGCGGCTTCACCGAGACGCGGTCTTCGGGGCGCAGGTGCCGGAACCACAGCGACGTCATGATCGACACGAGCGACGCGCACGACGCCTGGTGCCCGCCCACCTTGAGCCCGGACGGGTTCGGCCGGACCCGGTTGGCCTGGTGCACGATCGCGGTGGCGAGCCAGAGGACCCGCTGCTCGATCGCGGTGAGCGCCGGGGCGGTCACGGGGGCATGGGTCATCGTCGACACCTTTCGTGCAGGAAGCGCACACCAGGACAGCACTGGTGGACGCATCGCACAACCGATGCCGCCGCAAGTGCGCAGAATGCGCACCGGATCCCGGGGGCTCAGGCCTCCGGCTGCGCAGAATGCACGCGCTCCAGCAGGGGCGCCAGCCGGTACGGGACGAGCTCGCGCATGACGAGGGAGATGTTCGTCCGCTCCACGCCGGGCGAGGCCAAAATGTGGCCGGCGATCCGGTAGAGGTCGTCGGCGTCGACGGCGACCACCTGCACCATCAGGTCGCTCGCCCCGGTCAGCCCGCACACCTCGGTGACCTCGGGGATCGCGGCGAGGGCGGTGCCGATCTCGGCGAGGCGCCGCTGGTCGACCTGCGCGTTGACGAACGCCCGCAGCGGGTAGCCCAGCCGCGCCGGGTCGATCCGGCGCTCGAACGACCTCAGGACGCCGCGCTGCTCCAGCCGCACGAGCCGGGCCTGCACCGTGTTGCGGGACAGGCCCAGCCGCTCGGCCAGCGCGACCGCCGTGGACCGCGGGTCCTCCCCCAGCGCCTGGAGCAGGCGCGCGTCGATCTCGTCGATGGTTTCCGGCACACGCCGATCTTCCCAGGTGACCGGCGTCACCGAAGACCGGTTGCCAGCCGACCGTTTCCGATATATCGTGAACGTGTCGCAACAGTTCGAGAAAGGAACATGACATGCGTAGGCAACGACACCCCTTCGCCCACGAACGTGGGCGCGCACCCTTCGGGTCCTTCGGTGGTTTCGGCGAGTTCCCCCCGGGCTTCGGCCCCGGTGGACGCGGTCGCGGCCACGGCCCGCACCGGCGGGGTCACGGCGGACGGCGCAGCCGCCGCGGTGACGTCCGCGCCGCGATCCTGGCGCTGCTCGCCGAGCAGCCCCGGCACGGCTACGAGATCATCCGCGAGATCGGCGAACGCTCCGGCGGCTTCTGGCGCCCGAGCCCGGGCTCGGTCTACCCGACCCTGCAGATGCTGGCCGACGAAGGCCTGGTGATCAGCAAGGACGAGAACGGCAAGAAGCTGTTCGAGCTGACCGACGCCGGCCGCGCCGCCGCGGAAGAGCAGGACAGCACCCCGCCGTGGGAGCAGATCGCGCAGGACGTCGACCCGGTCGAGGTCGGGCTCGCGAAGGCGGGCAAGAACCTGGCCGCCGCCGTCGTGCAGATCATGCGCGCGGGGTCCGAGAGCCAGCAGGCCCGCGCGGCCGAGGTGCTCAACGACGCCCGGCGCTCGCTCTACGGCATCCTCGGCGAAGACGAGAACGAGTCCGCTTCGCCGGAGAAGGCGGAGTGACCAGGCAGGACGAGGCCGGTGGGCTTGACCCGCGCGTGGACGCGGTAGCCCACCGGCAGCGTCAGGTCCTCGGCGCGATTCCCGTTACGCTGCAAGGACTCCGCGATCGCCTGTTCGGCGACCGGCCGGCTGAACTCGATCTTCAGCACGGCTTCGAGGTCCGCGGCGGTCGCGAAACGCCATTCGGTCGCGACGCGGCGGCAGCCGAACCCGGCCCGGGCGAAGAACCGTTCCACGGCGCCCGGGTCGTAGTGCGGTAGGTCGGCGCGCATCCAGCGGCCGTAGGGCTCGCTGGTGACGTCCAGGTCGACGATCAGGATCGCGCCGCCCGGCCGCAGCACCCGTTCCGCCTCCGCCAGCCCGGGCTCGCAGCCGGGCCCGAAGAAGTACGCCGTGCGCGCGTGGACGATGTCGACACTCGCGCTGCGGACCGGCAGCCGCTGCGCGCGGCCCATCCGGACGTCCACGTTCGACAGTCCCTCGATGCGCTTCAGCGCGCTTCGCACCAACGGCTCGTGCGGCTCCACTCCGAGCACCGAGCGCGCGTCCCGGGCGAAGCGCGGCAAGTGAAACCCGTCACCACAGCCGACGTCCAGCACGTCCAGGCCGGTCCAGTCGTGCTCCTCCCGCAGCACCCGCCAGATCTCCCCGCCGCTGTCCTGCGCGCGGTTCTCCAGCTCGTAATCGGCCTGGTAGTACCAGATGTTGGGGCTCGGCACGACCTCCGTGCGCCGCGACGACCACCGCACCCCCGCTGCTCCTTCCGGGTCCTCGTCGCCGGGCCGTGCCCGCACGGTGGCGAATTCTTGGCGGAAAACTCACGGATCACGCCTAGAATCCGGTGGGTATCGGGAGGAGCACCCATGGCAATCGGCCCGTCCAGTACCCCGTCCCCGGTCCCGGCCGGAATTCCGTGCTGGATCGAGCTGGCCTGCCGGGAGCAGGCCGTGGCGGAAAGATTCTACGGTGCCCTCTTCGGCTGGGAGTACACCACTCAGCGAGACCCCGCGACGTCCGACGGCCGCTACGCCATCGGCGCGCTCAACGGCCTCCCGGTCGGCGGGCTCTACCGCGCGGCCCAGGGTGCGCCGCTGGGGTGGATGCCGCACATTTCCGTGCCGCACACCGCGAGCGCGGCCGAGTGGGTGGAGCACCTCGGCGGGCGGATCACGCTCGGGCCGGTGGCGATCCCGGACCGCGGCACGATCATGCACGCCCTCGACGCGTGCGGCGCGCCGGTGGTGTTCTGGGAGGTGCCGCCGAACTGGGAGTTCGTCACCGGCATCCCGAACACCTTCAGCGGCGCGGACCTCAACACCCACGACGGCGTCGCGGCGGATCACTTCTACACCAAGCTGTTCACCTACGGCAGCCATCAGATCGGCGACGGCGAGATGCTGGACTACGTCGAATGGCTCATCGAGCACGAGCCGGTGCTGTACCGGTACGTGATGGGTTCGGAGTACAGCCTCGACACCCCGCCGCACTGGCTCGTGTACTTCGACATCGACCCGGCCCGCGGAGTCGACGCGGTGGCGGGCGAAGCGATCATGCACGGCGGCACGGTGGTGATCCAGCCGTACGACACGCCGTTCGGCCGGATGGCGATCCTCGCCGACCCCGAGGGAGCGGTGTTCGCGGTGATCGACCACTCGCGCGTCACCGAAGGCTGGGGCCGCGCGGAGGTCGACGACCCCTACGACGACTAGACCGGAACGAACGCCGAAAGCAGCAGCCAGGACACGACGGCCGACGGCAGCAGCGAGTCGAGCCGGTCCATGATCCCGCCGTGCCCGGGCAGCAGCGTGCCCATGTCCTTGACGCCGAGGTCGCGCTTGATCAGCGACTCGACGAGGTCGCCCAGCGTCGCGGTCAGCACGATGGCGACCCCGAAGATCACGCCCTGCCAGACGTGGCCGTCGAGCAGCAGGCTGAGGGTGAGTGCCCCGGCGACGACCCCGCCGATCACCGAGCCGGCGAAGCCTTCCCAGGTCTTCTTCGGGCTGATGGTCGGCGCCATCGGGTGCTTGCCGCCGAGAACGCCGGCGATGTAGCCACCGGTGTCCGACGCGACGACGCCGATCAGGAAGGTGAGCACCCGCCCGACGCCGTCCTCCGGCGGTACGAGCATCGCCGCGAAGGCCCCGAAGAGCGGCAGGTACGCGGCGGCGAAAGTGGACGCGCTGATGTCGCGCAGGTAGCCCTTCGCGCCGCCGGGCAGCCGCCAGAGCAGGCAGGCGAGGACGGTGAGGACGAACGCGGTGAGCGCGCCTTCCCGCCCGAACGGCCAGGCGAGCCAGATCATCGCCTGCCCGCCGACGAGTACCGGGATCATCGCGACCCGGATGTCGGCGACCCGGCGCAGCACCCCGGCGAATTCGAAGGTGCCGACCGCGATCGCGATCGCGATGATCCCGATGAAGAGATAGCGAACGGTGAGCAGCGAAACGATGATCGCGGCGCCGAGCAGAAGGGCGACCCCGATGGCCGCGGGCAGGTTCCGCCCGGCCTTGGAGGCCTTCTTGACCGCATCCGGCGGCGCCGGCGTGTCCGACGCACCCGTCTCCGGGTCCGCGGGAGTGCCCTGGGCCGCGGCCGCAGGCGCTTCCGCAGCGGTGGTCCCGGCGGCCGACAACCGGGCCGCTTCGCCGGCCTCCGAGGTCTCCGGCACGACCGGCGTCCCCGTGGCCCGGCCGGTTTCCGAGGTCGCCGAAGCCCCGCCCTCGCCCGGGAAGTCCGGCGTGGCCGGCGTGCCGGCTTCGCCCGGCTCCGGCGTCCCGGGCGCGGCCGCCGGGTGTGCTCCGGTGGCGTCCACCCGGTCCTCGCGTTCCTCGCTCACCTGTGCCATCAGACCTCGAGCAGCTCGGCTTCCTTGTGCTTGACCAGCTCGTCGACCTTGTGCACGTAGGTGTCGGTCAGGTTCTGCAGTTCCTTCTCCGCGCGCGCGACGTCGTCTTCACCGGCCTCGCCGTCCTTGGCGATGCGGTCCAGCTCGTCCTTGGCCTTGCGGCGGACGCTGCGGATCGAGACGCGGGCGTCCTCGCCCTTGCCCTTCGCGACCTTCACCATCTCCTTGCGCCGCTCCTCGGTGAGCTGCGGGATGACGATGCGGATGACCTGCCCGTCGTTGCTCGGGTTGACCCCGAGGTCCGACTCCCGGATCGCCTTCTCGATCGCGCCGAGCTGCGACTGGTCGTACGGCTTGATGAGCGCCATCCGGGCTTCCGGCACGTTCACGCTGGCCAGCTGGTTCAGCGGGGTCGGCGAGCCGTAGTACTCGACGACGATCCGCGAGAACATCGCCGACGAAGCCCGGCCGGTGCGAACCGACTGCAGCTCGTCCTTGGCGACGGACACCGCTTTTTCCATCTTCTCCTCGGCATCGAGGAGGGTCTCGTCGATCACGGTCACTCCCGTAGTTGTGATGGGTGGCGCTTGCTGATCCCAGCAGGTCTAGGCCGGCACCCCGGCAGTGGGGGTGCTGACCAACGTGCCGATTCTTTCACCACTCACCGCGCGGGCGATGTTCCCCTCGGTGAGCAGGTTGAACACGATGATCGGCATGTTGTTGTCCATGCAGAGGCTGAACGCCGTCGCGTCGGCGACCTTGAGGTCCCGCTCCAGCACCTCGCGGTGGGTGATCTCGCGGAACATCTCGGCGGTGGGGTCGGCCTTCGGGTCCGCGGTGTAGACGCCGTCGACGGCCTTCGCCATCAGCACGGCTTCGCAGCCCAGCTCGAGCGCCCGCTGCGCGGCCGCGGTGTCGGTCGAGAAGTACGGCATGCCGACCCCGGCGCCGAAGATCACGACGCGGCCCTTCTCCAGGTGCCGCTCGGCGCGGCGCGGGATGTAGGGCTCGGCGACCTGGCCCATCGTGATGGCGGTCTGCACGCGGGTGGGCAGGCCCTCCTTCTCCAGGAAGTCCTGCAGCGCCAGGCAGTTCATCACGGTGCCCAGCATCGCCATGTAGTCGGCGCGGTCGCGGTCCATGCCGCGCTGCGACAGTTCGGCGCCCCGGAAGTAGTTGCCGCCGCCGATCACGACCGCGACCTGGACACCGGTGCGGGCGACGTCGGCGATCTGCTGCGCGACCGAGTGCACGACGTCGGGATCGACGCCGATCGAACCACCGCCGAACATCTCGCCGCCCAGTTTCAGCAGCACCCGCCGGTAGCCACCTTCGACCCGGTCACCCATCTATGTCGCCTCCTAGGCCTCTCGACCTGTTTTTGTCATATCCAGACCTGACAGTGCCCCGTCCCCGATTGGACGGAGACGGGGCACTGGGTGAAACCTACGCCCGGACCTGGCCTCAGGCCTGGCCGACCTCGAAGCGCGCGAACTTGGTCAGCGTCACGCCGGCCTCGTCCAGCAGGGCCTTCACGGTCTTCTTGTTGTCCTTGACCGACGGCTGCTCGAGCAGCACGTTGTCCTTGTAGTAGGCGTTGACCTTGCCCTCGATGATCTTCGGCATGGCCTGCTCCGGCTTGCCTTCCTCACGAGCGGTCTGCTCGGCGATGCGGCGCTCGTTCTCGACGATGTCGGCCGGCACCTCGTCGCGGGTCAGGTACTTCGCGCGCAGCGCGGCGACCTGCATGGCAGCCCCGCGGGCGGCCTCGGCGTCGTCACCGGTGAACTCGACGAGCACACCGACGGCCGGCGGCAGGTCGGAGCCGCGGCGGTGCAGGTAGGTCGCGGTCTGGCCCTCGAAGGCCACGACGCGGCGCAGTTCGAGCTTCTCGCCGATGCGGGCGGACAGCTCCTGGACGACCTCGTTGACGGTCTTGCCGTCGAGCTCGGCACCCTTGAGCGCCTCGACGTCGGAGGTCTTGAGCGACTTCGCGACCTCGACGATCTTCGCGGCGAGCGCCTGGAAGTCGGCGTTCTTCGCGACGAAGTCGGTCTCGGAGTCGAGCTCGATGAGGACGCCGCCGTCGCCGGTGACCAGGCCCTCGGCGGTGGCGCGCTCGGCGCGCTTGCCGACGTCCTTGGCGCCCTTGATCCGCAGGAACTCGACGGCCTTGTCGAAGTCGCCGCCGTTCTCCTCGAGGGCCTTCTTGCAGTCCATCATGCCGGCGCCGGTCATCTCGCGCAGGCGCTTCACGTCAGCGGCGGTGTAGTTCGCCATTCTGGTAAATCCGTCCTTTGCAGGAAATCTGTGGGTTGCTACACCCGTGCGGCCGGGCCCCGGGGGCGCGGCCGCACGGGCGGTGGAGCATCAGGAGGAGGCGGTCGCCTGCTCGGTGGCAGCCTCGGTCGCGGCAGCGGCCTCGTTCGCGTCGGCGGCGGCGGTCTCGGAGCCGGCGAGCAGCTCCTTCTCCCACTCGGCCAGCGGCTCGTCGGAGGCGACGCCCGGCTCCGGCTTCGCGTCGGCGGACGCACCGTTGCGGCTGGAGCGCGCCATCAGACCGGCGGCCGCGGCCTCGGCGACGACCTTGGTCAGCAGCGCGGCGGACCGGATCGCGTCGTCGTTGCCCGGGATCGGGTAGTCGACCTCGTCCGGGTCGCAGTTGGTGTCCAGGATCGCGACGACCGGGATGTTCAGCTTCCGAGCCTCGCCGACGGCGATGTGCTCCTTCTTGGTGTCGACGATCCACACCGCGCTCGGCACCTTGGCCATGTCGCGGATACCGCCGAGGGTCTTCTCGAGCTTTTCCTTCTCGCGGGTCAGCGTCAGGATCTCGCGCTTGGTGAGGCCGGTGAAGCCACCGGTCTGCTCCTGGGCCTCGAGCTCCTTGAGGCGGAGGAGGCGCTTGTGCACGGTCTGGAAGTTGGTCAGCATGCCGCCGAGCCAGCGCTGGTTGACGTAGGGCATGCCCACGCGCGCGGCCTCGTTGGCGATGGCTTCCTGAGCCTGCTTCTTGGTGCCGACGAACATGATGGTGCCGCCGTGCGCGACGGTTTCCTTGATGAACTCGTACGCACGGTCGATGTAGGTCAGCGTCTGCTGCAGGTCGATGATGTAGATGCCGTTGCGCTCGGTGAAGATGTAGCGCTTCATCTTCGGGTTCCACCGGCGGGTCTGGTGCCCGAAGTGCACGCCGCTGTCGAGCAGCTGCTTCATGGTGACGACGGCCATTGCCGGAATCACACCTCTTCTGTGTAGTGCGCGCCTTGCTTCCGCTGGACGCGCTGCTCGGTTTGTCGCTCCCGGCCGGGTGGCCGTTCGCCCTGGTGCCCGCGCCGGCGTCCGGACCCCGGGAGTGGAGGACCCCCGAGGACCGCCGGACCCCGTGCGCTCCCTCGGCTGTTTCCAGAAGGGGGAACGCGCACGTGCACGCGAAGTCAGCCCGCTGAAACGGACTGCGCAGAAGATTCTACCCCCTCCCACCACCCCCGCCCCCACCGGCGGCCGCTGCACGACCCGGTTGTCCACATCGGGTCCGGTTATCCACAGATTCGGCTCGCGCCCCCCACCGCGCGCCCGAGTGCCGCACGCTGGAGCCATGGAGTCGATCATGCAGGTCCGGCGGTGTCCGCCGGGGTGGTTCTTGGGCGCGTTTACCCTGGTGATGGCGGTTTTGGGAGGGCTGTTCGTCGGCGGAGAGGTGGGTGTCCGGGCGCCGGGAGCGGCGGCTTCGGGAGGTGAGGTGACAGCATCGGCGACGCTGGGGATAGAGGCGGCCGGTGTGGGCCGATCCCGGCCGCAGCGCGCGGTGGCGGAGCCGTGGACGAGCGGCCTGGCGCCACCCTCAGGCGCCCTGCCCGCCAAGTCGACACCCTCACCGCCGGGCGCCCAGCTCGCCGAGGAGGAATCGCGCACCAGCGGCCTGGCATCACAACCGCCCGACGCCCACCTCACCGCGGCGGCACCACACACGACCGGCCCGGATCCACTGGCGCCCGATGCCCGACTCACCGCGGCGGCACCACGCACGACCGGCCCGGAACCGCTGGCTCTCGATGCCCGACTCACCGCGGCACGAACGAGCCACCTGGCACCACTGGCGCCCAGCGCCCGACTCACCGCGGCGCGAACCAGCCACCTGGAACCACGACCGCCTGGCACCCGACTCGCCGCGGCGGCACCCCGGACCAGCCTCATGCCACCACCGCGCCCGGGCGGCCGACTGGGCATGGCAGCCCCGGCCAAGCTTGGGACGGGTCGGCTCGCCAGACCGGCCACGGTCCAGGCGAGCGACCTCACTCCACCTGCAGCAGAACCGGACGGATGGCCAACGGGAACGGCACCTCCCGGCGCAGATCGGCCGGCAAGCACCGCGCGCCCCTCTCCAGCGGCGCGCGCAGCTGCCCCTGCGGCCGTGCGGGACCCGGCCGTGCCGTGGGCGATCGCGCTCATGGCCGTCCCGCCGCCGTCGGTCGCGACCGGTCGTGCTCTCACCGCGCGACAACCGCGGCTCTCGTGGCCCCTGTCACCCGTTCCGGTGATCACCAAGTACTTCGACGCACCCGAAACGCCCTTCGGCCCAGGACATCGCGGAATCGACCTGGCCGCCGTACCCGGACAAGACGTGCTGGCCGCCGACCAAGGCGTCGTCGTCTTCGCCGGCCTGGTGGGCGGGCGGCCCGTGCTGTCCGTCGATCACGACGGCGGCCTGCGCACCACCTACGAGCCCGTCGTGTCGAAAGTGGCCGTGGGTGACCAGGTCTACCGCGGCCAGGTGCTCGGCACCGTCCTCGCCGGGCATCCCGGCTGCGCGGTGGCCGCGTGCCTGCACTGGGGCGTCCGGCGGGGCGAGGAATACATCGATCCCCTCGCGCTGACCGGCGAGGTGGGCGAATACCGGCTCAAGCCGTGGGGAGGTGATCGGTGATCAGCTGCCGGTCTGCTCGACCAGCTTGGCGCGCAGCCGCATGACCGCCCGCGTGTGCAGCTGGCTCACCCGCGACTCCGTGACGCCGAGGACCTTGCCGATCTCGGCGAGGGTCAGGCTCTCGAAGTAATAGAGGCTGACCACGATCTTGTCCCGCTCGGTGAGCTGCGCGATCGCCTGGGCGAGCTGACGGCGGTTGTCCTGGTCGACGAGCACCGCGACCGGGTCGACGGCGTCGTCGTCGGGCAGCGTGTCGACCAGCGAGCCGCTGTCCTTGCCGGCGGCCACCAGGTCCTCCAGCGCGACGACGCTGGTGAGCTGCAGCTGGCCGTAGAAGTCGCGCAGGTCGTCGAGGCCGATGCCGAGTTCGGCGGCGAGCTCCGCGTCGGTCGGCGTGCGGTGCAGGCGAGCGCCGAGGCGTTCCATCGCGCGCTCGGCCTCCTTGGCCTTGCTGCGCACCGCACGCGGCACCCAGTCCTGGGAACGGAGGTCGTCGAGGATCGCGCCGCGGATGCGCTGCATCGCGTACGTCTCGAAGCGCAGGCCGCGCTCGGGGTCGAACTTCTCGATCGCGTCGACGAGCCCGAAGATGCCCGACTGGACGAGATCTCCGACGTCGATGTGGGTGGGCAGCCCGGTGCCGACCCGGCCGGCGACGTACTTGACGAGCGGGGCGTAGTGCAGCACGAGCCGATCGCGCGACGCCTGGTCCGGGCTGTCGGCGAACTGCTGCCACAGAGCCGCGATCCCGGCGTCGACGTCGTAGCCGGCCCGGGTCTCCGCGGGCGCGGCAGCCTCACCGTGAGTGGTCACTCCGGCGGCTTCGGTCACGTGCGGGCCTGCGGTCATTGCACAGTCGTTCTCGGCATGCGGCTCAGTGTCGTCTCCGTGCTCGTGCGGATGCGCGTGCGCCGCCGGGCCCGCTGGTGACGACCCCGGCGAGCCTCCCCGGACCGCCTCAGGCCCTGGGATGCGCTCGGTCATGGATCGCTTTCAACCGGTCGACGGTCACATGAGTGTAGAGCTGCGTCGTGGCAAGCGTAGCGTGACCAAGCAGTTCCTGAACGCTCCTGAGATCGGCACCCCCTTCGAGCAGATGTGTCGCGGCGGAATGCCGCAGGCCGTGGGGCCCCATGTCGAGTGCTCCGGGCACCGCCGTGACGGCGTCGTGCACGACGCGCCGCACCGCCCGCGGGTCGACGCGTTTGCCCCGGACACCCAGGAAAAGCGCGGGCTCGGCGCTCTCACCACTGCTTTCGGCGATGATCTTCGGCCGCCCCTCGTCGATCCAGTCCGTGAGCGCCTCCGCTGCCGGAACGCCGAACGGGACGACGCGTTCCTTGCCACCCTTCCCCAGCACCGTCACGACACGACGGGAGAAGTCGGCCCCGCCGACGTCCAGTCCGCACAACTCGGACACGCGGATGCCGGTGGCGTAGAGCAGCTCGACGATCGCGCGATCACGCAGGGCGACCGGATCGCGCTGCGCCGCCCCGGCGGCCGACGCCTGCATGACCTCTCCCGCCTGTCCGGCACGCAGCACTCCCGGCAGGGTCCGGTGCGCCCGCGGCGCCGCGAGCCGCCCGCCCGGGTCGGTGGCCAGGACGCCGGTCCGGTGCGCCCAGGCGGTGAACGTCCGGGCCGACGCCGCCCGCCGGGCGAGCGTCGTCCGGCCGGCCCCGCCGGATTGCTGGGCAGCGAGCCACGCGCGCAGCCGCGCAAGGTCCAGCTCCGCGACGTCACCGCCACCGTCCACGACGAACCCCAGCAGTGACACCGCATCGCCGACGTACGCCCGGACAGTGTGCGTGGACAGGCCGCGTTCGAGCCCCAGGTGCCGTTCGTAGGAGGTGACGACGGCTCGAACGGGCTCGGGCAGGGCGGCCCGGAGCGCGCGCAGATCGGGACGGCGGGCCCGGCCGGAGCGTGGTGGCGGCATGGATGTCACGCTGCGCGAACAACCGCCTTCGGTCAAGGATCGCCACGCGGCCCCACCGGACCGGCCGAACGACGTCGACGATTTCGCCCGGATTTCGTCGTCGTCATGCGCTTTCCTTCCGTCGTCGCCAGCCGGACTCCCCGCGGACGGCGAATCCGTCGATCTCCAGCTCGGGAAGCAGCGCCCGCACCCGCCGCAACGGGAGCCCGGATTCGGCCGCGACCTCGGCATCGGACCGGTCGGCGCGCACGACCAGTGCTTCGAAGGCGCGCAATGCCTCCGGCCCCAGCCGGTCAGTGCGCCGTCTCGGCCGGCCCGCGACGGGCTCCTCGGCGATGCCGAAGTGTCCGACGGTCTCGAGCACTTCGTCGACGGTCGAGACCAGCGTCGCTTTGGCCTCGCGGATCAGTTCGTGACAGCCGACGGACATCCCCGACGACACCGGTCCCGGCAACGCCATCACCACCTTGCCGAAGGCGCCGGCGGTGCCGGCAGTGTTGCGGGCCCCGCTGCGCCGCCCCGCCTCGACCACCAAGGTGCCCTCGGTGAGGGCGGCGATGAGCCGGTTGCGGACGAGGAAGCTTCTCTGCACTAAGCAACGCGACACGCCGCGTCGAGCGGCCGTTTGTGGGCATCATGGCGGAGTTGGTCAAGTGTCAGAAAGTAAG
>NZ_JBSFNC010000011.1:0-35535 GCF_053586895.1 Amycolatopsis sp. NPDC003731
GCCCGGCTCGTCACGCTGACCGGCGCCGGCGGGGTCGGCAAGACGCGGCTGGCCCTGCGGGTCGCCGCCGACGACGGTGACGGCGCACTACACCGACGGGACCAGCGCCGATCTGGCGGTGACCTTCGGCGACTGGGCGGGGTCCGGGAGTCCGGTGCTGCTCGAGATGCCGCACCGGATCAAGGCCGGCAGCGGGGTCGACGGGCCGCCGGTCCGGCTGTTCGGGATCTCGGCCGCGCTGGACGGCGGGAAGACCGTGCAGTCGGTGAGCCTGCCGAACGACCCGCGGGTGGAGATCTACGCGCTGACCCTGGCGTGACGCGTCAGCCGCGGACTTCGGGCGCCTGAGGCGGGCGGTCGAGCTTGCGGAATTCGACCCACTGGCGGCTGGTCTCGTCCCAGACGACCTGGTGCTCGGTGAAGAATTCCGCAAGCCGGCCGCGGCTCAGCTCGGCCGCGGGGGTCGTGACGATGTAGTAGTCCAGCTCGTCGCGGAGGCGGTTGAAGCGCTGGCCGGGATCTCCTGGATGCCGAGCACCACCGTCGACGCCGCGGTGAGCAGCAGGGCGCTCACCCGCACGATGGCCGCCCGGCGGCGGAACTGGCTCTTTCGGCTGTCCACCCAGGCCATGTCGGCCGAGACCAGGTCGCGGAAGCCGAGGAACTGGTCGCGCAGCGGGCGGTCCGGATCCCGGCCGGCGACTTCGAGGAAGCCGCGTTCGGAATCAAGGTGGCCGGGTCGCTGCGACGGGGACGCCATCGGGCCAGGGTCGTGGAATCTCAGCACCCCGGCAAGGGTGTCAAGCGACGATCCGCGGTTCGGACGCCAGCCGCGACAGGACGTGCGTCAGCCGCCGGGCCGCCACGTCCCACTCCTCCAGCGCGCTGCCCCGGCCGAGCGCCGCCGTGCGCAGGGAGCGGCGCAGTTCCGGGTCGGCGTACCAGCGGTGCAGCGCGTCCGCCAGTGCGTACGGGTCGTCCGGCGGCACCAGCAGGCCCGGCATCTCGCCGTCGGCGTCGACGCCCAGTGCGTCGTACACCCCGCCCACCTCGGTGGCCAGGACCGGGATCCCGCGGGCCAGTGCCTGGGCCACGAACATGCCGGACGTCGCCGCGCGGGCCGGGATGACCAGCAGGTCCGCCGCGTTGTAGGCCGCGCCCAGGTCGACCTCGTCGCCCGCCAAGGTGATGCGGTTGCCGAGGCCGAGGCGCTCGATCGTCCAGCCGAGCTCGTCGACGTACGCCGGGTCCGCCGTCAGGGAGCCGGCGAACACGCACGACAGCGCCAGGTGGTCGACCTCGCCGAGGGCCTGGACCAGCACGTCGTGGCCGTTGCGGCGGGTCACGTCCCCCACGCAGAGCAGGCGGGACACGCCGTCCGCGCCCGCCGCGAGGGGGGCCGCGTCGGTGCCGGGCTTGGCGACGTAGACGCGGGCCGGGTCCAGGTCGTGGCGGTCGATCAGCAGCCGGGCGAGCCAGGGGCTGGTCGCGACGACCATGCCGGCCATCCGCAGCGTCTCGCGCTCGCACGCGTCGAGCTCCGCGGCGTGCGCCGGGGCGAGGCCGGGCTCGTCGGCCAGCGCCTGGTGCACCAGCACGGCCAGCCGCAGCCGCCGCGCGTGCGGGACGACGATCTCGGGCACACCGGAGGCGATCATGCCGTCGAGCAGCACGACCGTGCGGTCCGGCAGCGCGGCGAGGGACCGCGCCAGTCTCCGTCTCGACGTCGCGTCCGGCTCCGGCCAGTCGCCGGCGATCGGCAGCTCCAAGACGGGCTGGCCGACGGCGGGCAGGTTCTGGCACATCCGCTTGTCGTAGGTGTCGCTGCCCGGCGGCGCGGCCGGGAGGATGAACACCATCGGGTCGGCGGGCCTCATCGCGCGCGCCGGAGCAGGCGGGGTTCGGAAACAGACACGGCTACCTCCAGCGTGGGTCGACGGCGGTGACGGCTCATACGTCACACGCACCCCAAGCCGGGAAGGTTCAGCTGCTCTGCGAGTCGATCTTCCAGACGCCGCCCTCTTGGACGAGCGTGAAGGTGTCGTTCTCGGCCTTTCCGCCGTCGTAGAGGACGGTCGCCGTGACCCGGCCGCCCCCGGCATCGCGGGGATTGCTCACGGTCACCGACTTGTACCGGCCCCAGAAGCTCTTGTACGTCTCGTAAGTCTGGTTGCGGGAAGCCTTGAACCGGGCCGTGAGCAGGTCCCACGCCGCCGCCGGGTTGCTCGGCAGCAACCCGTAGTAGGCGGTGAGAGCCTCGACGGGGGTCTTCGAGGAGGCCACCGTCGAAACGGTCGGCGAAGTCGGGGCGGTCGACGGCGCCGACGTCGGCGGCGAAGAGGGCGCGGGGGTCGACGGCGGCGTCGAGGAAGGTGCCGCGGACGCCGAGGTGGACGGCGTCGGCGACGGCGGTGCGGCAGCGTTGTCCTGCGGCGGCTTCTGCCGCACGACCAGCAGGATCGCCACGACGACGGCCACGCACAGCAGCGCCGCGCCCGCCCCGACGGCGATCAGGCCCTTGCGCGCGCCCGGCGACACCGCGGTGACCTCGCCCGCGGGCACGGTGACGGCGGCCGGCACGACCGGCACCGCCGGGGGCTCGGTTTCGGGGACGGTCGCCGCGAGCACCGAATCGCCGGGCTCCGCGTCCGGCAGCAACGCCCGCAGCTCCTGCTCGACCTCGTCCATCGACGGGCGCTCGGCCGGCTCGGAGGCGAGCATCCGCACCAGCAGCGGCGTCAGCCGGCCCGCCTTCTCCGGCGGCACGATCTCGCCACTGGAGGCCTTGTAGAGCAAGGCGATCGGGTTGTCGGCGGTGCCGTAGGGCGACTGCCCCTCGACCGCGGCGTACAGCGTGGCGCCGAGCGAGAAGACGTCGGCGGCGAAGTCCGCGTCCTCGCCGCGGGCCACTTCGGGCGCGAGGTACGCGGGCGTGCCGGCGATCTCGCCGGTGGCGGTCAGCTTGACGTCACCGATCGCGCGCGAGATGCCGAAGTCGGTGATCTTCGCCGTGCCGTCCTCGGAGACCAGGATGTTGGCCGGCTTCACGTCGCGGTGCACCACGCCGGCGCGGTGCGCGCCCGCGAGCGCCGAACTGATCTGCACGCCGACGCGGATGGCGTCGTCCACCGTGGCCGGCTCCTCGCCGAGCACGAGGGCCAAGCTCTTCGACGGCAGGTACTCCATCACCAGCCACGGCCGGTCCTCCTCCTCGAGGACGGCGAACACGGTGATCGCGTGGGAATGCTGCAACCGGGCGGCGATCCGCGCCTCGCGCATCGCGCGGTTCTTCGCCTCCTGGGTGCGTTGCTCGTCGTGGTCGTGCGGCAGCAGGAGTTCCTTGATCGCCACGGTGCGGTCGAGCTTCTCGTCCTGGGCCCGCCACACCGTGCCCATCGCGCCGCCGCCGATCGGCTCGACCAGCCGGTACCGATCGCGGATCCGGCGACTTTCCACGAGCATCCACCATTCTCCGAAGTGGCCGACGAGATCCGGTCAGCATGCCAGGCTGGGCGGCCGACCGGTACCAACGTAACCGAAAACCTTGCGCGGACAGCGCAAACGAGCGCTGTGGCGCCGCCCACGGTGTACCCCGGAATCCTAACGAACAACCCCGTACGCGCGATCAAGTGCGTCCACGATCTCCTTGCGCAGCCCGGCGCCGACGGCGATCGTCGCCGCGGAACCGACCGCGTGCTCGGTGCCGTCGCGGTCGACGACGACGCCACCGGCCTCGCGCACGAGGAGCACGCCGGCCATGGTGTCCCACGGGTTGTTGGACAGGATCAGTGCGGCGTCGAGCTTTCCGTCCGCCACCCAGGCGAGGTCGATGGCCGCCGTGCCGAGCATCCGGATCTTCTGCGCCCGCGCGCCGAGATCCGACAGCAGGGTCAGCCGGGCGCGGTTCTTCTCTTCGGCGAGCTCTCCGATCGCGAAGTCCCCGACGGCGATCATCGCGTCGGAGATCTCCGTGGCGGTGGAAGCGCCGACGCGCTCTCCGTTCGCGAAAGCACCTTCGCCGCGCGCGGCGGTGTAGGTGACTCCGAGGTACGGCAGCGTGATCGCGGCGACCGTGCTGTGTTCGCCGTCCACGAGCGCCAGGGAAATCCCGCACAGTGGAATTCCGCGCGCGAAGTTCGCCGTCCCGTCGATGGGGTCGAGCGCCCACCAGCGGCCACCGCCGTCCCCGCTGCGGCCGCGCTCCTCCCCGAGGATCCCGATCTCCGGCGTCTCGGCGGCGAGGAACGCCCGCAGCGCGTCCTCGACCGCGGTGTCGACGTCGGTCACCAGGTCGCGATCGCCTTTCGCGGAAACCGAAAAACTCGGGCGCGACCGGACGATCTCCGTCGCCTTCGCCACGGCCTCGCGCGCGACGTCCAGTAGTGCGGCATGCTCGGTCATGCCACCAACCTAGTGAAGGGCCGCGGAGATGACCGACCTGTTCCCGCTCGCCACCACCGCCGACGAGCAGGAGCGGCGGGCGTCGGTCGCGGTGCTGCCGATCGGCAGCTTCGAGCAGCACGGCGCCCACCTGCCCCTGGCGACCGACACGGTGATCGCGGCCACCCTGGCCGGCGCGGTCGCCGCCGCGTACCCCGTCCTCCACCTGCCGCCGATCACGATCTCGTGCTCGCACGAGCACGCGGGGTGGGCGGGCACGGTGAGCGTTTCGGCGCGCACGCTGCACGCGGTGGTCACCGATGTCGCCGCGTCGCTGAAGGCGTCCGGGGTGGAGCGGCTCGTGCTGGTCAACGGGCACGGCGGCAACTACGTACTGTCCAATGTGGTCCAGGAAGCGGCGGGCGCGATGGCGCTCTTCCCCGGCGTGGCGGACTGGCAGGCGGCACACACCGCGGCCGGCCTGCGGACGTCGCTGGACGACGACATGCACGCGGGCGAGCTGGAGACGTCGATCCTGCTGCACGCCCACCCGCACCTGGTCCGGCCCGGACACGAAACGGCCGACCACGTCACCGACCGGGAGCACCTGCTGACGCTGGGCCTGCGGGCGTACACGGAGTCGGGAGTGGTCGGCCGTCCTTCGCTGGCGACCGCGGCGAAGGGGCACGTCGTGCTGGACACGCTGGTGCAGCGCTTCGCCAACGTCCTCGAGGTGTTAGGCGCCTGAGAAGGCCTGGTCCAGGTGCGGCAGCAGGTGGGCCATCCGCTCGGCCTTCGTCCGCAGGTACCGCAGGTTCTCCGGATTCGGCGGAACCAGCAGCGGGACCTGCTCGCTGATCCGGATTCCGTAGCGGGTCAGCTGTTCGACCTTCTTCGGGTTGTTCGACAGCAGCCGCACCGAGCGGATGCCGAGGTCGGTCAGGATGCCCGCCGCCGCGTGGTAGTCGCGGGCGTCGACCGGCAAGCCCTGCGCCACGTTCGCGTCGACCGTGTCGAGGCCTT
The DNA here is from genome assembly GCF_053586895.1 of Amycolatopsis sp. NPDC003731. Taxonomy (NCBI): domain Bacteria; kingdom Bacillati; phylum Actinomycetota; class Actinomycetes; order Pseudonocardiales; family Pseudonocardiaceae; genus Amycolatopsis; species Amycolatopsis sp. NPDC003731. The sequence goes on from NZ_JBSFNC010000011.1 coordinate 5,404, forward strand.
CGTCCTGCTGCAGCCGCATCGCTTCGAGCTTCGCGAGCAGGCCGATCCCGCGACCTTCGTGGCCCTGGACGTAGACGAGCACGCCCGAGCCTTCCTCGACGATCCGGTCCAGCGCCGCTGCCAGCTGGTCGCCGCACTCGCAGTGCGTCGAGCCGAAGACGTCGCCGGTCAGGCACTCGCTGTGCACCCGGGTCAGCGCTCCGAGCGGGGAGACGTCGCCGTAGACCAGCGCGACCTGTTCGGTGCCGGTGCGGTCGAGGTAGCCGACCGCGCGAAACGTCCCGTGCCGGGTCGGCAGCCGGGTCTCGACGACTCGTTCGACCACGGCCCGGCGCGGCAGATCCCCGACGACCTCACTTGCGGTCATGACTGTAACCCCACTTCCGATTCGATCCCGGTGCCGGCCGCGACGCGCGGAGCGGGCACGGCACCGGTGTGCGGAGCGCGGGTCACGCGGAACCCGGCGACACTCCGGACGAGCAGGACACCGGCGCCGGGCAGGCTCGCGACCAGCGTGAGCACGCCGTAGACGACAGCGACGGTGACACCTTGGGCGGCCCCCAGACCGGCCGCGCCGAAGAGCAGGGCGCAGACGCCCTCGCGCGGGCCGAAGCCGCCGACGTTGAGGGGCAGGCCCATCGCGAGCAGCGCGAGGACCATCAGGGGCACGAGCTGCCACACCGGCGCGGCCACCCCGGCGACGCGGGCGGCGACGACGAACAGCGCCAGGTGCCCGGCCAGGGTCGCGACCGACAGGAAGCCCACGCTGGGCCAGGTCTCGCGGGTCAGCAGGCCGAGGCGGACGTCGGCGAGGGTGACGGCGAAACCGCGGCGCCACTTCGACGGGCTGTGGATCCAGCGTCCGCCCAGCAGGCGGCCCACGACCAGCGCGGCGACGGCGGCCAGCACGACGACCACCCCGGTCACCACGACGACCTCGCGGAACGCCGCGGGCACGACCGACGGCGCCGCGAGCACCACGGTGACCGCGGAGGCGATCAGCACGACCTGCCCCGCGGTGCGTTCCAGGACGACGGCCCGCACGCCGCGCGGCACGTCCCCGCTGTCGCGGCCGTGCTGCACCGCGCGGTGGACGTCGCCGAGGACACCGGCGGGCAGCACGCCGTTGAGGAACAGCGCGCGGTAGTAGTCGCCGACCGCGGTGCGCAGCGAAAGCCGCAGGCCGAGCCGGGTGGCGACGATCTGCCAGCGGCCCGCGCTGAACACCGTCGTCGCGAAGCCGATGGCGAGGGCGGCCAGCACGCCGGGCGCGCTGATCCGGCCGAGCCCGTCGAGGAACGCGGCGCTGCCGAGCTGCCAGACGAGGACGGCGAGGATGCCGACGGCACCGAGGATCCGCAGCCAGGCCAGTGCGCGCTTCACGCCGCCACCTCCAGGCTCGGCGGCAGGACCAGCAGGTCGCCGTGGTGGATGACCGCGTGCAGCTCGCCGGCCGCCGCCATCTCGAGCCGCCGCTGCAGGTAGACGTCGGCGACCGGGCGCAGCTCGGGCAGCTGCTCGACGGCGGCGCCGACCCAGCCCTCGAGCCACTGCCGCTGCAGTTCCGCCTGGTCCGGGCCGAGCCGCCAGGCGCTGTCCGCGCGGACGACGGTGGCGCCGAGCCTGCCGAACGCGGTCGCGGCGACGTCCACGGCGTTCGGGCCGAGCAGCCGGCGGCCGTCTTCGGTGACCCGCCGCTGGTGGGCGTTGAACGCGGCGGCGAGCGCGGGGTCGAGCGGGTCGGCGGGCGAGAGCTCCACCTTGCCGGTGACCGACAGCATCAGCAGCGCCGCGCAGCCCGCTTCGACGACCGCCGTGGCCAGCGCGGTGATCTCGTCGCGGGTCAGCAAGTCGAGCAGGGCGGACGCGGTGACCAGCGACGTCCCGGCGAGGTCGGCGGCCCGCAGCGCGGTGATGTCGCGCTGCTCGGCGACGACGTCGACCGGGCTGCCGTCGAGCGCGGTGCCCGGGAGGCTCGCCTGCGCGTGGGTGAGCAGCTCGGTGTCGTGGTCGTGCAGGATCCAGTGCTGGGTGCCGGGCAGCCGGGCGGCCAGCCAGCGGCCGAGCGAGCCGGTGCCGCAGCCCAGGTCGCGGACGACGAAGTCCTCCGGCAGGAAGTCGCGGAGAGGGTCGACGAGTTCGGTGGCGCGGGCCGCGGCGTCGGCGGGTTCGCGCAGGTAGAGCCAGTCCGGCTGGAACGCGCTCATGCCGCCGCCTCCTGCCGGAGGAGGATGTCGGCGATCCGGCGGGCGGTGTCGTCCCAGCCGGTCAGGGTCTCGCGGCGCAGCTTCGCCGACGCCCGCAGCTGGGCGCGCAGCGCCGGTTCGGTGAGCCAGCGGCGCAGGGCGGTGCCCAGCGCTTCGACGTCGTCGCCGGGGACGAGCATCCCGGGCACCGAGCCGTCCGGCGCGACGCCGACCGTGTCGGGCAGCGCGTCGACGTCGGTGGTCAGCACCGGCACCCCGCGGGCGAGGGCCTCGGTGACGACCATGCCGAAGGTCTCGGCGCGCGAAGGCAGCACGAGCAGGTCGGCGGTGTGGTAGGTCGCCTCGAGCGCCCGGCCGGTGCGCGGGCCGGTGAGGGTGAAGCGGGCGCCGAGCCGGTGCTCGCGCAGCCGCTCGACGTACTTGGTCTCGCGGCGGATCCCGCCGACGCATTCGCACGTCCAGCGCAGGTCGGCGACGGTCTCGAGGGCCTGGGCGAGCACGCCCTGGCCCTTGCGCGGGGTCACGTTGGCCACGCAGACCAGCCGGGAGACGCCGTCGGTGCCGACGGCGAGCGGCGCCGGGTCCACCCCCGGCGTCACCGAGTGCACGCGGTGCGGGGCGAGGCCGTGGTGGTCGATCAGCCGGCGTGCGGCCCACTCGCTGGTCGCGACGACCGAGCCGACCGCCCGCAGCGTCTCGCGCTCCAGCGCGTCGAGCTCGGCGGCGAGCGCGGGCGGCAGGCCGGTCTCGTCGGCCAGCGGCAGGTGCACCAGCACCGACACCGACAGCCGCTGCGCCGCCGGGACGACGACCTCGGGCACGCCGCAGGCGACCAGGCCGTCGAGCAGCACGGCCGAGCCGGTGGGCAGCGCGGCGAGCAGGTGGCCGAGGACCGCGCGGGCCTCGGTGTCCGGCCGCGGCCAGCTGCCGGCGACGGCGATCTCGTGCACGTCGAAGCCCGCGGCGGCGAGCCGGTCGCACATCCGCCGGTCGTAGGTGTTGCCGCCACTGGGGACGGACGAGTCGTCGACGTCCCCGGGGAGGACCACGTACAGGCTGTTCACAGTGCACGCTCGTAACTCGCCCACGCGACGTGCGACTCGTGGAGCGAGACGGTGATCCCTTCGAGGCCGCGCGCGCCTTCGCCGAGGCGTCCGGCGTGGACGGCGTCGGCCAGGCGGTCGGCGATGACCTTCGCGAGGAACTCGGTCGAGGTGTTGATGCCCTTGAACTCCGGCTCGTCGTCGAGGTTGCGGTAGTTCAGGTCGCTCAGCACCGCCTTGAGCTCTTCCGTGGCCTTGCCGATGTCGACGACGATGTTGTCCTCGTCGAGCTCGGTGCGGCGGAAAGTCGCGTCCACCAGGAAAGTCGCGCCGTGCAGGCGTTGCGCGGGACCGAAGACTTCCCCGCGGAAGCTGTGGGCGACCATCACGTGGTCACGGACGGTGATGCTGAACACCAAGACCTCCGATGCGTTCGGGTGGACGTGGTCACTGCGGCTGATACATGACACGGAGGCACAGGGCGGAAAGTTCATTTGCCGCCAACCGGGGTAACACGGAAGGGAGATCTTCAAACATGCACTCCGCGCTGACCAGCGCTTCGAACGCCGGATCGGCCAGGAGTTCGAGTGCGACGCCGAGGCGCTCGGCGTAGTCGCGGTCCGGCCGCGCGACCGTCCCGACCTGGCTGCTGCGGATCACCAGGCGTCGCGAATGGAAGTTCTCCCCGAGCGGGACGCTGATCCGGCGGTCGCCGTACCAGGACAGCTCGACGACTTCCCCTTCCGGCGCGAGCAGTTCCAGGGCTTTGGCGAGGCCGGCCTCGGACGCGCTGGCGTGCACGACGAGATCGCAGTCGCCCAGTGCTTCTTCGGGAGTCGAGAAGTCGACGCCGAGCGCGGCGGCGATGTCCGCTTTGGCCGGATCGACGTCGACCAGCTGCACTCGCGCCGCCGGGAAGCCACTGAGGAGTTTGGCGACGCTCGCGCCGACCATCCCGGCCCCGATGACGGCGATCCGGTCGCCGAGCCGCGGGCGCGCATCCCACACGGCGTTCACCGCGGTCTCGACCGTGCCGGCGAGGATCGCGCGGCCGGGCGGGACGTTTTCGGGCACCGGCGTCACCGCGCTCGCCGGGACGACGTACGCGGTCTGGTGCGGGTAGAGGCAGAACACGGTCTTGCCCCGGAGGTGCTCCGGCCCGTGTTCCACGACGCCGACGTTGAGGTAGCCGTACTTGACCGGACCCGGGAACTCGCCCTCCTGGAAGGGGGCGCGCATGACGTCGTGCTGGCTCGCCGGGACACCGCCGCGGAAGACGAGGGTTTCGGTGCCGCGGCTGACGCCGGAGCACAGCGTGCGGACGAGCACGTCGTCCGGTCCGGGGTCGGGCAGCCGCTCCTCGCGCAGCTGTCCCGCGCCGGGACTTTGAACCCAGAAAGCCTGTTCCACGTGTTTCTCCTCAGCGGGCGACCGGAGGCTGGTGTCGCCACCCTATGAGCAATTCGCGGAGTCGACGATGATCAAACAGGACCTTCTCCTGCGTGCGGTGATCCCGGCGCCGGTGCTCGCCGCGGGGGTCTTCGCGGGCGGTTCCGCCCCGCTGGCCTGGGCGACCGGAGTCGTCTACGGCCTCGCGCTGGTGCTGCTGACCGAGTGGGGGCTGCGCCGCAGCGGCCGCGCCGGCTTCGGGCCGGCGGACTGGATCACCTTCGCCCGCGCGATCCTCGTCGGCTGCGCCGCGCAGCTGATCGCCTCGGGTGACTTTTCCCTCGGCTGGCTGGTCGGCCTGGTCGGCGTCGCGCTGCTCCTGGACGGCCTCGACGGCCAGGTGGCCCGCCGCACGGGAACGGCGTCGGAGTTCGGCGCGCGCTTCGACATGGAGGTCGACGCGTTCCTGATCCTGCTGCTGTGCATCCAGGTGTCCCGCACGCTCGGGCTGTGGGTGCTGGCGATCGGCCTGATGCGGTACGTGTTCGTCGCGGCCTCCTGGGCGATGCCGTGGCTGACCTCGCCGCTGTACCCGAGCATGGCCCGCAAGACGGTGGCCGCGGTGCAGGGCGTGGTCCTGGTGGTCGCGGTCTCGGGGCTGTTGCCGGGTGCCCTGACGTTCGCCGCGGTGGCGGTCGCGCTGGCTTCACTGGCGTGGTCGTTCGGCCGGGACGTCGTCTGGCTGGCCCGCCACCGCGTCGAGCAGCCGCCGGCCCGCATCGTGACGTTCACCCGGGCGACCCTGCGCCGCCCCCTGGGCTACAGCCACAACCAAGCCGCCTGATCCCGCGCCCCGATGCCGCGAATGACTCATTCGGGACGTCGGAGGTCCCGTATGAGTCATTCGCAGCGTTCGGCTCAGCCTGGTTCGCTCGATTCACGGGCCGCCCGGGCCCGCCGCTTGCCCTCGTGCATCGCCACCACCCGGGCGATCGGGATCGTGTGCCCCTCCTCGACCAGGTCCGCGGGCAGCACGAACGGCTCCGGCATCTCCTCCGTCCACGGGTCACCGTCGCCCAGCAGGGCCGGGACCGTGTGCACCGTGAAGTCGCCCGGTTTGACGTCGTCGACGTCGGCCCAGCGGACCGGGTACGACACCGGGGCGCCCGGGCGGTGGCGCGGGCTGTACACCGAAACGACCGTTGCGCCGCCGGCGCGGGTCGAGTCCAGGAACACCTTCCCCTCCCGGCGCTCGACCACGAACTCCGTCGTGCCCAGGGCCGGGTCGATCCGCTCGGCGCGGGCCGCCACCGCGCGGGTCGCCGCCGCGATGTCCTCCGTCGACTGTCCGGGCGCGAGCGGCACGAAGACGTGGACGCCCTTCGAACCGCTGGTCTTCACCGCGCCGTCGAGACCGTCCTTGCGCAACGCCTCCCGCACCAGCTTGGCCGCCCCCACGGCCAGCGAGAACGGTGCGTCCGCGGGCGGGTCGAGGTCGAGGATCAGGTGCGTCGGCCCGCTCGCGGGCTCGCCGCGGAACAGCGTCGTGTGGTACTCGATCGCGCGCTGGTTGCCGAACCACAGCAGCGTGCGCAGGTCGTTGCAGAGCGCGTAGGTGACTTCGCGCCGCGAGCGGTCGGCCCACAGCGCCCGGCGCTCCACCCACTCCGGCGTGTACTTCGGCAGGTTCTTCTGCATGAACGGCTCCTGGCCGCGCAGCACCCGCACCACGCTCAGCAGCCGGTCGTGCAGCTCCGGCAGCATCCGGCCGGACACCGCCTCGAGGTAGTCGAGCAGCTCCCGCTTGGTGACCTCCGCGTCCGGGAAGACCTCCTGGTCGAGACTGCTCAGCTTGACGCCGTGGCGCACCTCATCACCGCTCATGGGCCCACCCTCGCGTCCCCGCGGGAGGTGGTCAACTCCCCACGAGCGGGCGCCCGGTCCGCAGCCGCCACCGCAGATCAACCAGGCAGAGGTTGAACGGGAACCGCCGCAGCGGCCCGGGCAGCACGCGGACCACCCGGCCGAGCGCAGCGAGGAGCGCGTCGAACCGGCGCTGGTCGGCGGCGGTCCAGGGCAGCCGCATCTCGTCGCGGAAGCGCTGCGGGAGGAACCCCGTGGTCACGAACCGGTGGAACCGCCGTCCCGGCACGGCGAACACCGGCGGCAGGAACTCCAGGTCGACGATCCGGGTCAGGTAGCGGCGCACGGTGTCGTCGACGCCGATCGCGGCCAGCCCGCCGGCCCAGTACTCCTCGAAGGCCGCCCGGTCGCCGGGCCACATTTCCGGTCGCACCTGCAGCGTGGTCCCGAGCGCGGCGGCCTCGGCGTAGAACCGCTCCGGCTCGCGGCCGACGAACGCCAGGTAGACGTCCTCGAAGCCCTTGTACAGGCAGGCCGCGACCCACAGCTGGAGGTCGGTGTCGAAGGCGTCGTACGCGACCGGGCTCGACGCGGTCGAGTGCACCTGAGCGTGCGCCCGGTTGACGCCCTGCCGGTACGCCGCGCGCTCCGCGTCGGTGCCCATCGTCGCCACCGCCAGGTAGGTCAGCGTGGTGCGCGTCCGCTTGACCGGGTGGCGGAAGAGGTTGCCGCTGTCGACCCGGCTTTCCAGAACGCCGTGGCCGACGGGCGCGCGGGACAGCTGCATGATCACGTTCGCGCTGCCGGCCAGCAGCCCGGCGCCGATCACGGCGTCGCGAAGGGCGGTCTCGGTCACCACCTGAGGGAACGCCCCTGTTGACGACCTGTCAAGAGTGCTGAGCCGCCCGGGCGAACGCGATCAACGCCCGCGCGGCGGGACTCAGCGGCCCTTCCGTCCGCCACGCCAGCGCGAGCATGCCCCGCAGCCCCGGCCCGCGGAGCCCGACGACCTGCAGCTCCGCCTGGTGGTACCGAGCCAGCGACGCCGGCACGATCGCCACCCCCAGCCCCCGCGTCGCCAGCTGCACCAGGAAGTTCGGATCGGCTGCCTCGAACGCGATCCGCGGCGTCAGCCCCGCCCGGGCGAAGGCCGCGTCCAACGCCGTGCGCAGGCCCGTCCCCCTGGGCAGCGCCATCAGCGGCAGGCCGTCGAGGTCGGGGATCGCCACCTCGTCCCGCCCGGCGAGCGGACCGGACGGCGCGGCGACGGCCAGGAACGGCTCTTCGAGCAGCACCTGCGTCGCGATGCCGGGCGGCGGAGCCGTCGAGATGCCGACGACGGCGAGGTCGAGCCGTCCCTCGCGCAGCGCTGCCAGCATCGTGTCGGAGTCGGCCTCCGAGAGCGTGATCTCGACCGCCGGGTACCGCTCGTGGAAGCCGGCCAGCAGGTCGGGCAGCCCGACCGGGCCCACCGACGTCACCATGCCGATCGCGACCTGCCCGCGGACCAGCCCGGCGAGCTCCTCGACGGCTTCGCGCACCCCCTGCACCGCCGCGAGCGCGGCCCGGGCGTGCGGGAGGGCCGCGGCGCCGACGTCGGTGAGCCGGACCGTCCGGCCGGAGCGGTCCAGCAGTTCCTGTCCCAGCTCTCGCTCCAGGCGTTTGACCTGCGCACTCACCCCGGGTTGAGCCACGTGCAGGCGCTCGGCCGCGCGGGTGAAGTTGCCTTCCTCCGCGACGGCGACGAAGTAGGCGAGCTGGTGCAGTTCCATAAGCATTGATTCTAGTCAGCAGAAAAACCAGATCTTGGACTTCTGATCGGGCTCGCCCGAAGCTGGAGGCATGAACCTCCTCCAGCCCGGCCAGGACGGGTACACCGAAGAAGTCACCGGATTCCAGACGGCGGTGCCCACGTCACCCGCGGCCGTCGTCGCCGCCGAAAGCGCCGAAGACGTCGTCGCCGCGGTGCGCTACGCCGCCGAGCACCGGCTGCCCGTCGCGGTCCAGGCCACCGGGCACGGCCTGACGGCGGGCACCGACGGCGTCCTGATCAGCACCCGCCGGATGACCGGCGTCGAGATCGACGCCGCGGCCCGGACCGCCCGTGTCGAGGCGGGTGTCCGGTGGGAGGCGGTCATCGAGGCCGCCGGCGCGCACGGCCTGGCGCCGCTCAGTGGCTCGTCCCCGGACGTCGGCGTCGTCGGTTACACGCTCAGCGGCGGCTTCGGGCTGATGGCCCGCCGGTACGGCCGGGCCGCCGACCACGTCCGCGCCCTCGACGTCGTGACCGCCGACGGCGAGCTCCGGCACGTCGAGCCGGGCTCGGACCTGTTCTGGGCCCTGCGCGGTGGCCGCGACGGCTTCGGCGTCGTGACGGCGATCGAGTTCGCCCTCCTGCCCGTCGCCGAGCTCTACGGCGGCAGCCTCACCTTCGACAGCGCCGACGTGCCGGCCGTGCTGCGGGCCTGGCGGACGTGGTCGGCGGCCGCGCCGGACACGCTGACGACGTCACTGGCCATGATCCAGTACCCCGACCTGCCGATGGTGCCCGCGCCGGTGCGCGGCCGGCACGTCGCCCAGGTCCGGATCGCCTACCTCGGCGAGGACGGCGACGACGTCGTCGCGCCGCTGCGGGCCGTCGCACCCGCGCTGACGGACACGCTGCGACGGCTGCCGTTCACCGAGTCGGGGTCGATCGCGGCCGAGCCGCGGCAGCCGCACGGCTACCACGGCACCAACGCGACCGTCTCCCAGCTGAACGACACCATGCTCGACGCGATCGTCGAGCACGCGGGCCCGGGCGCGGCCGCGCCGCCGGTGCTGATCATCGACCGGCTCGGCGGCGCGCTCGCCCGCACCCCGGAGGTGCCGGGCGTGGGCTGGGACTCGTCGGCCGAGTTCGTCGTCCGGGCGTTGACGGTGGTCGGCGACGACGGCGTCGCGGCGGCCCGGCGCGTGCACGCGAAGTTGTTCGACGCGCTGGCGCCGTGGACGACCGGCCGGCTCCTGCCGTTCGTCTACGGCGAGCACGCGCCGGAGGAGGTGGCGGAGAGCGTCTTTTCCGGCGCCGACCTGCGGCGGCTGCGGGAGCTGAAGCGCCGGTACGACGCCGGGAACGTCTTCCGGGCCGGGTGAGGCGGGCAAAGGGCCGGGGATCGCGGGCCATATACTCGGCCGGCCTGATCACACCGATAGGGGAACCGTCTTGCGCACGATGAGTCACGAGGACTACCTCGGCATGCGGCGGTTCCCCGGGCTCGACGGCCTGCGCGCGCTCGCCGCGACGATGGTCATCTTCTTCCACTTCGGCGGGCCGAACTGGACGTGGCTGTCGGGCTGGGTCGGCGTCTACCTCTTCTTCGTGCTGTCCGGGTTCCTGATCACCACGCTGCTGCTGCGCGAGCAGGACCGCAACGGCCGGATCTCGCTGTCGAACTTCTACATCCGGCGCGTGTTCCGGATCCTGCCGCCGTACCTGGTGATCCTCGGCGGGATCGTGGCGTTCGTGATCCTGCGCGGCGAGTTCTACTCGCGCGACTTCCCGCAGGCGCTGAAGTACTACCTGACGTTCCTCAACGAGTTCCTGCCGGCGGCCACCACCGGCACGGACAACTTCTTCAGCGGCTCGTGGACGCTCGGGATCGAGGAGAAGTTCTACCTGGTCTGGCCGTTCCTGCTGGTCGCGATCGGGATCGGCGCGGCGAAGCGCAAGTTCCTCCTGGTCGGCACGGCGATGATCGCGCTGCTGGCGCTGGTCCCGGTGACCACCGGCGGCTTCGTGCTGAACGAATCGCAGACGGCGATCTACCGCTCGACGATCCACTACTTCATCCTGGCGGGCGGCTGCCTGCTGGCGATCCTGCTGCACTACCGCCGCGGGTACGCGCTGCTGAAGCCGCTGACGCACCCGCTGGCGGCGATCCCGATCGTCGCGGCGTTCGCGCTGCTGCACACGAACTTCGACGACCTGTGGCACGAGACCCGCAACAACCTGTGGCTGCTGGTGGCGTACGCGGGGCTGACGATGCTCCTGCTGATCGTCCTGGTGAGCCCGGGCCCGCTGCGCTGGCTGCTGAGCACGGCCCCGATGCGGTTCGTCGGTGAGCGCTCGTACTCGCTGTACCTGCTGCAGGGGCCGGTGCACTTCGCGGTGGTCCAGGCGGTGCCGGGGCTCGCGCCGCACCGGACGGTCTCGGCGCTGACGGTGTTCATCGTCGGCCTGGCGATCGCGGACCTGATCCACCGCTGGGTCGAGAAGCCCCTGATCGACGTCGGCAAGCGCCTGATCACCCGTAAGGAGACCCGGCGCGCGGAACGGCAGGAGGCGGACCGCCCTGCCGCGACGCGCGCCGAGCCCGAGCCCGCGCCGATCGGTTCCTAGCGCTCCAGGACCACGATCGGGATGACCCGGGTGGTCTTCGTCTCGTACTCCGCGAAGCCCTCCGCGTGCGCGACCATGCCCGCGTACAGGCGGTCGCGCTCGGCGCGGTCGGCGATCACGGTGGCCGTCGCCTCGAACTTCTCGGTGCCGACCTCCACCGTGACCTTCGGGTTGGCGACCAGGTTGTGGTACCAAGCCGGGTTCTTCGGCGCGCCGCCCATCGACGCGGCGACGACGTAGCGGTCGCCGTCCTTCGTGTAGACGAGCGGCGACAGGCGCTCCGCCCCGCTCTTCGCGCCGGTGGTGGTGAGCAAGAGCACGTTCTTGCCCTCGAAGTAGTTGCCGACCTTGCCTCCGTTGGCCCGGAATTCCTCGACGACCTGCTTGTTGAAGTCGTTCATCTCGGCTGGCGTGGTCATGGGGTCCCCTTGTTTCTGGCCGGTACGCTCAAGCGGGCGCGAGGTACGCTCGGGCGAAGAGTTTGTTTTGCAAGCAAAAGTACCGACGGGAGGTGAGCGGTGTCAACGGAGACCGGACCGAGTGTCGAGGACGGCGTGCGGCAGCTCCTGCTGCTCATGCCCCGCCTGGTCGGCCGCGCGAAGCGCACCCCGGTGCCGGCCGAGCTGGACGGCTGCGCGCTGGCGCCGCGGCACCTTTCGCTGCTGTCGTACCTGCTCTTCGACGGCCCGATGACGGTCACCGAACTCGCCACCCGCCTCCAGGTGGCCCCGACGACGGCCAGCCTGATGGTCGGCGACCTCAGCCGCCAGGGCGTCCTGAACCGCGACGAGGACCCGGCCGACCGCCGCCGCACGATCGTCAGCATCACCGAGGACAAGCGCCCGGCCGTCGACGCCTGGCTAGCCCGCGGCGCCAAGGCCTGGAGCGACGCCCTGACCCCGCTCACCCCGGCCGAGCGCCGCCTGGTCATCACAACACTGGAAGCCTACGAACGCGGCACCTGCGACGGCCCCACCTGCTGACCCCGTGTCGACCCCTCAATCACGCGTGTCGACTCCCCAATCACGCGTGTCGACTCCCCAATCACGCGTGTCGACCCCTCAGTCACGCGTGAAGCCCGCCCAAGCACGCGAGGTGCCCCGCCGGAACGGTCGACACCCGTGATCGGAAGGTCGACACGCGTGATTGCCGGGTCGACACGCGTGATCAGAGGGTCGACACGGTGTTATTCGTCGCCGCGCTTTTCGCGGGCCAGCTTGCGCTGGGCCTCCGCGCGTTCCCGGCACTTGCGGAGGAATTCCTCGTCGTCTTCCGGGCTCGTTGCCGCGAAGCGGCCCGGGCGGTCGTATTCCGGGAACGCCGGCGCCTGGCGCTCGTACGGGCCGCGCGTCCTCGCCACCTGCTGCGGGCGGCCCGCCACCAGCCAGATGATCGAGCCGACCAGCGGCACCACCAGCACGAGCAGCAGCCACAGCCCCTTCGGCAGGTTGCGGCAGGATCCCTCGTCGGTGGTGATCACGTCGACCAGGCAGAAGATCCACAACCCGAACGTGACGACGCCGAGCAAGCCGTTGAAGTACAGCAATTCCCCGCCTTCCCCCAAAGAATGAACGCGGTAAGTCTTAGCAGAAGGCCCGGGCGGTTCAGCCGCGGGTCACCCACAGCCGAACGGGCATCCGGAGATTCGGCGAAGAAATCCAGGAGACTTCCGCTTCTGTCAGGCGGAAACCACGCAACGCCCCGAGAACGCCGGCCGCGAGAGCGTGCGCCTGCCGCGAGCCCGGACACGCGCGCGGCCCGGCGCCGAACGGCGTCCCGGCGAGGGACACCGTCACGTCGGTGCCGTCGACCCGGCGGCGTGTGGCGAGCACCGGTTGTTCGGCCGGTTTTCCGGTCAGGGCCGCGAAAAGCTCGTTGCCGATGAGGCCCGCCGTGGCGTCGCAGGCCTGGACGAGCAGGCCGATCCGCGCCGCCGCGAGTTCCGTCGGCCCGCCGCACACCTCGATCAGCCGCGCCAACGCCGCTTCCGCGTCCGCGCCCGGCGTCACGTGCGGGTGGTAAGCCGCCGCGACTCCGGCGACGTCGGCCGAGACGTCCGGCAGGCCCAGCGCTTCGGCGAGCACCCCCACCGGCACCGGCCGCGCGATCCGCGCCATCACGTCGACGACGTCGACGCCGGCCACGATCGCCGAAGTGCGCGAGAAAGCATTGTCCTGCAACAGTTCCACATCAAGCGCACCCAGCAGGTCCACGGCGAGCGCCCGCCGCCGGACGTGGTCGGCGCCGTTGCTGAAGCGGGCCACGGACGCCCGCAACCACGCGACGCTCCCCGGAGCAACGTCGACGGGCACGGGCGGAACCGGAGCGGAAAGCGAAGTCATACCGCGAAGTTAGCCGCGGAAAACGTCGGCGAGCGCCGAAGTTTCACAGCACCGGAGCAGCCGGGAACCACGTCGCCTGCGGCCCACCGCACCGCGTCGGGCGCGGGACGTCGTGCTGGAACCACCACGCCTCGGTGACGCGGCCGTCCGGCAGCCGGTACGTCGGCGGGCCGCCCACCCGGCCGAGCCCGGCCGCCTGCAGCGACCGCGCGCTGGCGACGTTCCCGACCTCCGCGCCGGCCCGCACCCGCGCCAGGCCGAGGTGGTCGTGCGCCAGCGTCAGCCCGGCCGCGAAGAGCACGCGCCCGAACCCGCGGCCGCGGTACGCCGGCGCGAGGTAGCCGCCGGTCTCCGGGCCGCCGTCCTCGCCGGTGTGCACGCTCACCAGGCCGACGCAGCGGTTGGCCTCGACGTCGATCATGACCAGGTCGACGGACTGCGGATCGGGGGACGCCCAGTCCGGCCCGGTGCCGGGCACGACCCGCAGCGCGTCCGCCCGCGCCGGCTCGGCGACGATCGAGTCGCGCTGCCAGCCGAGCCACCGCTGCGCGGCCGGATCACTGCCCCCGGCCACGGCGGCGGCGTACTCCCACGCGGTCGGCGTGCGGAAGAGGAAGCGCCCGCTGCGCAGCACGTGGCCCTGCCGGTCGCAGGTCCGCTTGGTCATCAGGCGGCCCCGGCGGGTGAGCCGGTCGAAGATCCCCTTGGTGGCTGGCAGCATCGCGGCGAAATCGTAGCGGAGCGATCCGGCCGGGAGTTGCTATCGTGGCGCGATGACGGCCGTACCCGAGGCAACCGAACTGGACGGCTCCGGCCGGTCCGCCCAGCCTCGCCAGCTCATCGTGACGGTGTACGGCCTCTACTCGCGCACCGAAGGCGGCTGGCTCTCGGTCGCGTCGCTGATCGACCTGCTGGCCGCGGTCGGCGTCGACGAGCCCGCGGTGCGCTCGTCGATCTCCCGGCTGAAGCGGCGCGGGATCCTCGAAGCGGTCCGCCGCGACGCGACGGCGGGTTACGAGCTGTCCGACGAAGCCCGCGAGATCCTGCGCGAGGGCGACGAGCGGATCTTCCGCCGCGGCCGCGCGACCCCGGCCGACGGCTGGCTGCTCGCGGTGTTCTCGGTTCCCGAGACCGAACGCCACAAGCGTCACCTCCTGCGCACCCAGCTGGCCCGGATGGGCTTCGGCACGGCGGCCTCCGGCGTCTGGATCGCCCCGGCCCACCTGCACGCGGCGACCGAGGAAGCGCTCACCCGGCTCGGCCTGGCCGGGTACGCCGACCTGTTCCGCGCCGACCACCTGGCGTTCGGCGACGTCGCGGCGAAGGTCCGCGACTGGTGGGACCTCGACCGGCTGGACGAGCTGTACACGACCTTCCTCGACGAGCACGGGCCGGCGCTGCGCCGCAAGTCCGTGACCGAGGAGCAGGCGTTCGCCGACTACGTCCGCGTGCTGACCGGCTGGCGGCGGATGCCCTACCTCGACCCGGGCCTGCCCGCGGAGTTCCTGCCGGCCGGGTGGTCCGGGATCCGCGCGGCCGAGCTGTTCTTCCAGCTGCACGCGCAACTGGAGACGCCGGCCCGCGCGTACGTCGCGAAGGCGATCAACATCGGCTGACCCGGCCTCGATCGGCGGCCATCGGCAGTCTTGGAGTGCGCCACGCAGGGAAGTAAAATGGCGAATTCCCGGACTCGCGGAGGCGTCGATGCTGCCCATCAGCCACCAGCAGGTGCAGCAAACCCTCCGGACGGTCTGCGAAGTCATCCACGCTGCCGCGAGGTTTACCCGGCCGACGGTCACCCCACTGCAAGACGGCTCGCCCGCAGTCAGTCTCTGGATCAATGCCCAGGTGAATGCTGTGGTCACGACCGACGGCCACTACTGGTACCTCCATGAGATCACCAACGACAGCTCGACGGGCGAGCAACACTACCGCGGACCGATCAAGCTGGCCGAAAAGCAGATTTCGCCACAGCAGGCGGGGACGGCCGCCGTGTCTTACGTGATCGATTACCTCACCGCGGCCGTCCAGCAGACCAAGCAGGCTTTGGACTCGATCCTGGCCTGCATGGAAGCCGGCTGACCCGCGTCCCCGGCCCGCGCGTTCCCGATGCCGCGAAGGCGATCACCCTCGGCTGAGCACCGCGAAGCCCTGGACCTCGACCAGCGCCTCCTCGTCCCACAGCCGGGACACGCCGATGCCCGCCATCGCCGGGTACTCCGTGCCCGCGAGGCGCTTCCACACCCGGCCGATCTCGCGGGCGTGGGCGCGGTAGTCGGTCATGTCGACGATGTAGATCGTCACGCTGCACAGGTCCGCCGGGGAGCCGCCGGCCGCGCGCAGGGACGCCAGCAGGTTGCCGAGCGCGCGCTCGAACTGCTCGACCACGCCGTCGCCGACGATCTTGTTCGACGCGTCCAGCGCGGTCTGCCCGGCGAGGAAGACCACCCGGCCCTCGGCCACCACCGCGTGCGAGAACCCGGACGGCTTGCCCAGCTCCGGCGGGTTGATGCGTTCCATGCGGGACACGGTACGCCATCTTTCGCGTTATTGACGGTCGTAGTCACCACGACATACCCTGGACGGCGTGCGAATCGCGGTCATCGGTGGCGGCCCGGCGGGTCTGTACTTCGCCGCGCTCGCGAAACAGCTCGGTCCCGGCCACGAAATCACCGTCTGGGAGCGCAACGCGCCGGACGACACCTTCGGCTTCGGCGTCGTGTTCTCCGACGAGACGCTCGGCGGGATCGAGCACGCCGACGCGGCGGTGCACGAGGCGATGAAGGCCGAATTCGCCCGCTGGGACGACATCGACGTCCACTACCGCGGCACGGTCACCACCTCGGGCGGCCACGGCTTCGCCGCGATGAGCCGCAAGCGCCTGCTCGGCATCCTGCAGAGCCGCTGCGGCGAACTCGGCGTCGGCCTGCACTTCCGGGAGGAAGCACCCACCGACCTCGACGGGTACGACCTCGTCATCGCGGCCGACGGCGTCAACTCGGCCGTGCGCGCGCGGTACGCCGAAACGTTCCGGCCGAGCGTCGAGACCCGCCGGTGCCGGTACATCTGGCTGGGCACGGACCTGGTGTTCGACGCCTTCAAGTTCTACGTCCTCGAAACGCCGGCCGGGATCATGCAGATCCACGGCTACCCGTACGGCCGCGACGGCAGCACGTTCATCCTCGAGGTGCAGGAAGACGTCTGGCAGCGGACGTTCGGGCCGATCGCGGCGACGTCGCTCAAGCCCGGCGAGAGCGACGAGAAGTCGATCGCGCTGATCCGCGAACTGTGCGCCGACGTCCTCGACGGCCACCAGGTCATGGCGAACAACTCGAAGTGGGTCTCGTTCGGCACGGTCCGCTGCGAGACCTGGGTGCACGAGAACGTCGTCCTCCTCGGCGACGCCGCGCACACCGCGCACTTCTCGATCGGCTCGGGCACGAAGCTGGCGATGGAGGACGCCCTCGCGCTGGCCGCGTGCCTGCACGAAAACGACGGCGTCGCGGCGGCGCTGAAGGCCTACGAGCTGGAACGGCGCCCGGTCGTCACGTCGACGCAGCGTGCCGCGCAGGCCAGCCTGGAGTGGTTCGAGAACATCGCGCAGTACGCCCACCAGGAGCCGCCGCAGTTCGCGTTCAACATCCTCACGCGCAGCCGCCGCGTCACCTACGACAACCTCCGCCTGCGCGACCCCGGATTCGCCGCCGAGCTCGACCACTGGTTCGCGCGCAAGCTCGGGACGACGTCGCGGCCGCCGATGTTCCAGCCGTTCTCGCTGGGCGGCCTGGAACTGCCCAACCGGATCATCGTGTCCCCGATGGACATGTACTCCGCGGTGGACGGCGTTCCGGGCGACTTCCACCTGGTGCACCTGGGCAGCAAGGCCCTCGGTGGTGCCGGGCTGGTGATGACCGAGATGGTCTGCGTCTCCCCCGAAGGCCGGATCACGCCCGGCTGCGGCGGACTGTACACAGCGGAACAGGAAGCGGCGTGGAAGCGGGTCGTCGACTTCGTCCACGCGCAGACACCGGCCCGCATCGGCGTCCAATTGGGACACTCGGGGCGCAAGGGCTCGACGAAACTCATGTGGGACGGCATCGACGAGCCGCTGCCGTCCGGCAACTGGGAGGTCTGCGCCCCTTCACCGCTGCCCTATTCGGACCGCAACCAAGTCCCGCGTGAACTGTCCACAACGGACCTCGCGGAGATCCGGGAGCAGTTCGTCGCCTGCGCTCAAGCCGCGGCCCGCGCCGGGTTCGACGTCCTCGAACTGCACTGCGCACACGGCTACCTGCTGTCATCGTTCCTCTCGCCGCTGACCAACCGCCGGAGTGACGAGTACGGCGGCTCGCTCGAGAACCGGCTGCGGTTCCCCGTGGAGGTCTTCGACGCGGTCCGCGCGGTGTGGCCCGCCGAGCGGCCGATGACGGTCCGGATCTCCGCGACCGACTGGTGTGAGGGCGGCATCGACGCCGACGACGCCGTCGAGATCGCACGGGCGTTCGCCGCCCACGGCGCCGCGGGCATCGACGTTTCGACCGGCCAGGTCGTCAGCGAGGAGCGTCCGCAGTACGGCCGCAGCTACCAGACACCGTACGCCGACCGGATCCGCAACGAGATCGGCGAGGAGTACGGGATCGCGGTGATCGCGGTCGGCGCGATCTCGTCCTACGACGACGTCAACTCGCTGATCCTGGCCGGGCGCGCGGACCTGTGCGCCCTGGGCCGGACTCACCTCTACGATCCACAGTGGACGCTGCACGCGGCGGCCGAGCAGGAGTACCCGATGCCGTGGCCGAAGCCGTTCGCCGCGGGCAGCCGCAAGCCGCAGACGGGCCGCTCCGACGGGCCGGAGCCGCGCCTCGACCTCGTCCGGTCCGGTCCCACCGGCACCGCTCACGCCCGCTGGCGACCGGGAGCGTCCGCATGACCTTCACCCTGGATCCGGAGCAACGCGCCTTCGCCGAGGAAGTCCGGCGGGTGGCGGCCGAGCAGCTGCTCCCCCTCGCCGAGTCCGGAGTGGAGGGTGCGGTCAACCGCCCGCTCCTCAAGGCGATGGGGGCGCTCGGCCTGCTTGCCCGGCTCTTCCCCGGGGTCGCTTCGGGCACGCCGTCCAGGCAGGCGGCCGCGACGGACCTGTGCATCCTGCGCGAGAGCCTCGCCACGGTCAGCACCGAGGCCGAGACCGCGCTCGCGTTACAGGGCCTGGGAAGTTACCCGGTGCTCCAGTCCGGAAGGGACGAACAGGTCGCGAAGTGGCTCCCCGCGGTGGCGGCCGGCGACGCGGTGGCGGCGTTCGCGCTCACCGAACCGGACGCGGGCTCGGACGCGGCGGCGCTGTCCCTCGCGGCGGAGCCCGACGGCGACGGCTGGCGCCTGACCGGTGAAAAGATGTGGATCTCCAACGCCCCCGAAGCCGACTTCTACACGGTGTTCGCGCGTACGACACCGGGAGCGGGCGCACGCGGGGTGAGCGCGTTCGTCGTCCCCGCCGACCGGCCGGGCCTCGGCGGCGATCACCTCGACCTGGTCAGCCCGCACCCGATCGGCACGGTGACGTTCGACGGCGTTTCGGTGCAGCGTGAGGAATTGCTCGGCGAAGAGAACCGCGGTTTCGCCGTGGCGATGCGGACCCTGGACCTGTTCCGCCCGAGCGTCGGCGCGTTCGCCGTCGGGATGGCGCAAGCCGCACTGGACGCCACTGTGGACCACACCGGCGAGCGCGAAGCCTTCGGTGGCCCGCTGCTCAAGCAGCAGGCGGTGGCGCACACCCTCGCCGAGATGGCCACCCGCACCGAAGCCGCCCGGCTCCTGGTCTACGCGGCGGCGGGCGCGTACGACGCGGGCGAGCCGAACCTCGGCGGCCGCGCGGCGATGGCGAAGCTGTTCGCCACCGAGGCGGCCCAGTTCGTCGTCGACTCGGCGGTCCAGCTCCACGGTGCCCGCGCGCTGCGGCGCGGGCACCTGCTGGAGCACCTGTACCGGGAGGTCCGGGCGCCTCGGATCTACGAAGGCGCGTCGGAGATCCAGCGGACGATCATCGCGCGCTGGCTGGCTTCGGGTGCCGGTCGAGCCACCACTGGCTGAGCATCAGCAGCGTCAGGATGCTCAGCGCGGCCGACACCGTGGCGGCGCTGAGGATCATCGTCTCCTTGTCGCCGCCCCGCGGCATGACGAGCAGGAACCCGATCGGTGAGAGGACGCGGGTCATCAGCGTGTTCATGCACATGGCGAAGCTGCGGATCATCCACTTCCGGTGATCGGCGAACCGCCGCTGCCGCACGGCCCGCCACCCGGCCACGGTGAAGCCGAGCCAGAGCAGAGCGGCCACGACGTCGAGCGCGGCGACGACCGGCCCGAACGGGCTCACCGCACCGATCGTCGCCGCCATCACGGCGGAGGGAATGGCGCCGGCGAAGACGTAGACGCGCCCGATCCGCCGGTGCGCGATCGGGTGCTCACGGCGCAACCAAGGCCAGATCTGCAGGATGACGCCGACGATGGCCACGCTTCCGAAAGCGATGTGCGCCACGAGGAACCAGTAGTGCGCGGCGAACCCGGCGGGCGCGGGAACGCGCGACCGCGCCGGGTCGAGTGTGAGGTAGGGCGGCACGGAGAAGGCGAGGAAGACGGCGACGACCAGGGCGAGCGGCGCCACCCAGGGCCGTCGCCACCACTTCGGCGGCGCACCGGCAGGTACGGGTCTGACATCGGTCCGGACGGTCATGGCTTCCCCCGGGGTCGGCTTTTCGTCCGACGCTAGGGGAAGGCCGAGGGAGGAGCCATGGGGTGAGCCACCGCCACCGTGGTGGGGCCCACCCCACCGCCGTTCAGCTGCCGCGGACCCGCCGGACGGTGTCGCGGTAGAAGTACCCGCTCTGCTTGATCGTCCGCTCCTGCGTCTCGTAGTCCACCCGGATCAACCCGAACCGCTTCGCGTACCCGTACGCCCACTCGAAGTTGTCCAAGAGCGACCACGCGAAGTACCCGCGCACGTCCGCCCCGGCCTGACGGGCCGCCGCGACCGCCGCGATGTGCGAGGCCAGGTACGCCGTGCGGCCGTCGTCACGCACGAATCCGGTCGAGTCCGGGTCGTCGTCGAAGGCCGAGCCGTTCTCCGTGATGTACATCGGCAAGCCCGGGTAGTCGCGGCCCAGGCGGGTCAGCAGCTCCGTGAACTTCCCCGGCAGGATCTCCCAGCCCATCGCCGTCGTCGGCTCGCCGAACGGGATCACCCGGGACGCCGGGACGCCGTCCGCGTCGACCGCGGATCCCGCGTCGTCCACACCCGAGAACTGCTGGCCGAAGTAGTAGTTCACGCCCAGGAAGTCCAGCGGCGTCGAAATCACCGAAAGGTCGCCGTCCTGGATCGGGAGGCGGACGTTGCGCGCCGCCAGGTCCTCGACCACGTCCTCCGGGTACCGGCCGTGGACCAGCGGGTCCAGGTAGATGCGGACGCCGAGGCCGTCGGCCTGGCGGGCCGCGCGGACGTCCTCCGGCGAGTCGGTCGCCGGGTCGGCGGTGCACATGTTGAGCGTGATGCCGAACTGCGTGTCCGCCGGAGCCGCCTCGCGCATCCGCTGCACCGCCAGCCCGTGGCCCAGCAGCAGGTGGTGCACCGCGTGCAACCCCGCCGCGTAGTCACGGCGGCCCGGCGCCATCACGCCGTGCACGTACCCGTGCATCGCCGAGCACCACGGCTCGTTCAGCGTCGTCCAGTGGCGGACCCGATCCTTGAGCCGGTCGAACACCAGCATCGCGTAGTCGGCGAACCGGTACGCCGTGTCGCGGGCCGGCCAGCCGCCCGCGTCCTCGAGCTCCTGCGGGAGGTCCCAGTGGTACAGCGTCAGCCACGGCGTGATGCCCCGGCTCAGCGTCTCGTCGACGAGCCGGTCGTAGAACCCGATGCCCGCCTCGTTGACGCCGCCGCGGCCGTGCGGCTGGACCCGGGGCCACGCCACGGAGAACCGGTAGGTGTCCGCTCCGAGCTCGGTGACGAGCCCGATGTCGGACGGCATCCGGTGGTAGTGGTCGCAGGCGATGTCACCGTTGTCATTGTTGTCGATCGCCCACGGCACCCGGCAGAACGTGTCCCAAATGGACGGTGTGCGCCCGTCCTCGGAGACCGCGCCTTCGATCTGGTACGCGGCGGTCGCCACGCCCCAGCGGAAGTCCGGCGGCAGGGTGTCGATCAGCGCCTGCTGCTCGGCGGTCGCGGCTGTGGTCTCGGTCAAGGCGGCTCTCCTCCAGGAGTATCGGACACCGGCGTTCAAGAAGTGACGGGGTGCAGCCAGCACGCCACTTCGCGCGCCGGGTCGCCGGGCGTGCCCAGCAGCGGCACGCGGTCGGGGCACGGCTCGAAAGCCTTGGGGCACCGCGGGTGGAACGCGCAACCGGACGGCATCCCGCGCGTGTCCGGTGGCGATCCGGGGATCCCGGACAGCTCGCGCCGCGGCCCCCGCAGGGCGGGGAACGAGTTCAGTAGGCCGTGGCTGTACGGGTGCAGCGCGTCCCGGTAGAGGTCCGCCGCCGGCGCCTGCTCGACGATCCGGCCGCCGTACATGATCGCGATCCGGTCCGAGAACTCCACCAGCAGCGACAGGTCGTGCGTGATGAACAGGACCGAGAACCCCAGCCGTTCGCGCAGTTCCACGAGCTGACCGAGGATCTGCCGCTGCATGACGACGTCGAGCGCGGTCGTCGGCTCGTCCATGATGACGATCCGCGGCTCCAGCGCGAGCGCCATCGCGATCATCACCCGCTGCCGCATCCCGCCGGACAGCTGGTGCGGGTACGCCTCCAGCCGGTCGGCCGAAATCCCCACCAGCTTCAGCAGGTCGCGAGCCCGCGCGACCCGGCCCGCGCGGGTCGTACCCGGCTCGTGCGCCTTGATGACGTCGACGAGCTGCGTGACGACCTTGTGCACCGGGTTCAGCGAGTTCATCGCGCCTTGGAACACGATGGACGTTTCCGCCCACCGGAAGTCCCGCAGCTGCTTGTGCGTCAGGCGGAGGACGTCGTACGGCTCGCCGTCGGCGGGGTGGTAGATCACCTCGCCGCCGCGGATGACGCCCGGCGGCGCGAGCAGCCGGGTCAGCCCGTAGGCCAACGTGGACTTCCCGCTGCCGCTTTCCCCGGCCAGGCCGAGGACTTCGCCGCGGTGCAGCGTCAGGTGCACGTCCCGGACCGCGCGCACGGCCTCGTCGCCGACGCCGTAGTCGACGTCCAGGCCCTTGATCTCCAGCACCGGGTCCATCATGGCCGTTCCTCCCGCCCGAGCACGGGCGTGAAGCCCACCCGCATGCGATGCGTCTTCCCGTCGGCGCCGCGCACGCGGGCCTTGCCGCTGCCGCGCAACCGCGGGCTGACGAACTCGTCGATGCCGAAGTTGAGCAGGGACAACGCGGTGCCGAGGATGGCGATCGCCAGCCCGGCCGGCACGAACCACCACCACGCGCCCTGCGCGAGCGCCTGCTGGCTCTGGGCCCAGAACAGGATCGTGCCCCAGTTCCAGTTGGACAGTCCGGAGACGCCGACGAAGGCCAGGGTGATCTCCGACATCACGGCGAAGATCACCGTGCCGACGAAGCTGGACGCGATCACCGCGGTCAGGTTCGGCAGGATCTCGAAGAAGATGATCCGCCAGGTCGACTCGCCGGTCGCCCGGGCCGCTTCGACGTACTCCCGGCCGCGCAGCGACAGCGTCTGCGCCCGGAGCACCCGCGCGCCCCACGCCCACGACGTGCAGCCGATGATCACCGCCACCAGGATGTCGCCGCCGCCCGGCACCGCGCTGCCGATGATGATGATCAGCGGCAGCGCCGGGATCACCAGGAACACATTGGACAGCGCGGAGAGGCCTTCGCCCGGCGTGCCGCCGAGGTACCCGGACGTCACGCCGACGATCACCGCGAGGATCGTCGCCACGATCCCGGCGGCCAGCCCGACCAGCATGACGCTGCGCGTGCCGACCACGACCTGGCTGAAGATGTCCTGGCCGAGGTGGGTGGTGCCGAACCAGTGCCGTCCCGACGGCGACTCCAGCAGGTCACTGCTGCGGGCCGACGGGTCGTACGGCGCGATCCACTCCCCGATGATCGCGATGACCACGAAGAAGACGATGACGGCGAGGCCGGTGGCGGTCTTGCCGCCGGTGAGGAACCGGAAGCGGCGCCGGCGCGCGACCGCTTCGAGCGGGAGGGCCTGGGCGGCCTTGACGTCCGCCGCGGGTACGGCCATGTCAGCCCTCCTTCCGGGTGCGCGGGTCGAGTGCGAGGTAGGCGACGTCGGCGAACAGGTTGGCCACCAGCACCGAGAGCGTGATGATCAGGAAGATGCCCTGCATCAGCGGGTAGTCTTGCGAGCCGACCGCCTGGAACAGCTGGTAGCCGACGCCGGGGTAGGAGAAGACGATCTCCACCAGCAGCGTCCCGCCGACGATGAACCCGAGCGCCAGCGCGAAGCCGGACACGCTGGGCAGCAGCGCGTTGCGCGCCGCGTACCCGACCATCACCCGGCGTTCCGGCAGGCCCTTGGCGTGCGCGACGGTGACGTAGTCCTCCGACGCGACGGTGACCATCATGTTGCGCATGCCGAGGATCCAGCTGCCCATCGAGCTGATCAGGATGGTCAGCGCGGGCAGCAGGCTGTGCTGGATCGCGCTGCCGATGAACTCGCCGTCCCAGCCCGGCACCGTGCCCGGGTCGTAGCCGCCGGACGACGGGAAGAAGCTGCCCGGGCCGGCCAGGATCGTCAGCGCGATCAGGCCGAGCCAGAAGTACGGGATCGACGAGAGGAACGTCGTCACCGGCAGCAGGCCGTCGACCCACGAGCCGCGCTTCCAGCCGGCGACCACGCCGAGCCCGGTGCCGAGCGCGAAGCCGACGACCGTGGTGATGCCGACCAGGATGATCGTCCACGGCAGGCTGTCGGTGAGCAGGTCGGACACCGGCGTCGGGAAGAACGTGAACGAGATCCCGAGGTCGCCGCGGAACAGCTGCCCCCAGTAGTCGAAGTACTGGGAGATCAGGCTTTCGTTCTTGTCGAGTCCGAAGAGGACGTACAACGACTGCATCGCTTCCGCGCTGATCATGCCCTGGTTCTTCGCGATCAGCGACTGCACCGGGTCGCCGGGGATCATCCGCGGGATGAAGAAGTTGATGGTGACGGCGGCCCACGCGGTGAAGACGTAGAAGCCCAGCCGTTGCAGCAGGTACCTCATCGGGCGGCCCCGTCGTAGAGCCAGCAGGCGGTCCAGTGCCCCGGCGCGTCGCCGACGTCGAACCGCGGCGGCAGCTCGGTCTCGCACCGCGCGAGGGCGACCGGGCAGCGCGGGTGGAACCGGCAGCCCGGCGGCGGGTCGATCAGGCTCGGCGGTTCGCCGGAGCCGCGTTCGGCCGGCGTCTCCGAGGGGTCGCCGCCGTCCGCGATCCGGTCCGGGTCGGGCGCGGATTCGATGAGCAGCCGGGTGTACGGGTGCGCCGGCCGCTGCGTGATGGTCTCGCTGTCGCCGCCTTCGACCATCCGGCCCGCGTACATCACCATCGTGTCGTCGGCGAAGTAGCGCGCGGACGCGATGTCGTGCGTGATGTACAGGATCGCCAGGTGCAGGCGCTCCTTGAGGTCCCGCAGCAGGTTCAGCACGCCGAGCCGGATGGAGACGTCCAACATGGACACCGGCTCGTCGGCCAGCAGCGCCTCCGGGTCGGCGCCGAGCGCCCGCGCGATCGCGACGCGCTGGCGCTGGCCACCGGACAGCTCGTGCGGGAACTTGTCGATGTAGCGCTCGGGCGGGGTCAGCTGGACGCGCGAGAGCAGCTCGTGCAGCGACTGCTCGAGGTCGTCGCCCGCCCGGCCGTGGATCTTCAGCGCCCGCGTGAGGTGGTAGCGCACGGTGTGCACCGGGTTCAGCGAGGCGAACGGGTCCTGGAAGATCATCTGGACGCGGCGGGCGTAGGCGCGGAACGCCTTGCCGTGCTTGACGTCGATGCTGTCGCCGTGCAGCCGGATGTCGCCGCCGGTGCGCGGGTAGAGGCCGGCGAGCAGCCGCGCGACCGTCGACTTGCCGGAGCCGGACTCGCCGACCAGCGCGGTGACGCGGCCGCGCCGGAGCGTCAGGCTCACGTCGTCGACGGCCTGGATGCTGCGGCGTGACCCGGTCAGGGCGGCCCGGCCTTTGCGGCGGACCGGGAAGTGCTTGGTGAGGCCCGCGGCTTCGAGGACCACGGGGAGGTCCCCCTCCGACCCGACGGCGACGGGGTCGGAGGGGGACTGCTCGGTCGTCACGGCTGAATCCGCCATCGTCAGGCCGCGGGCTTGAGGTGCAGGACGATGTCGAGCGCGTTGCGCAGCGTCGGCTGGGCCGGCGCGTACGGGTTGGCGTCGTCGGGCCAGCCGACCCAGTTCTTCGTGCTGTACTCGCCGCCGGAGTTGGCCGCCGACGTGGGGATCATCGGCTGCTGCTCGATCATGATCTTCTGCAGCGTCGCCATCGCCGCGGTGCGGGCGGCGTCGTCCTCGGCGTTCGCGTAGGTTTCCAGCGCCTTGGTCGCCTCGTCGTTCTTGTAGCGGCCGTAGTTGCCGTTGATGCCACCCTGGCCGGTCGGCTTGTAGCGGTTGCCGTCCATGACGTCGCGGTACATGTCGTACGGCGTCGAACCGTCGTTGGTCCAGTGCATCAGGCCTTCGAAGTCACCGGTGTCGACCGACTTCATCCAGGCGTCCTGGTTCATCTTCTCGACCGTGGCGGTGATGCCGATCTGCGCCAGGTTGTCCTTGATGATCTCCAGGTCGGTGATGTAGTCCGACCAGCCCGACGGGACGGTGAGCTTGATCGTGACCGGCTTGCCACTCGGGTCGGCCAGCTTGTCGCCGGTGAACTTGTAGCCCGCGCCGGTCAGCAGCGACTTCGCGCCCGGGACGTCGACCTGGACCGTCTGGCCCTTGTACTGCGGCGCGATGAACGGGTCGCCCGCCGGGGTCGGGATGCCGGTGACCTGGTCGTTCTTCGGGTAGAAGTAGCCGGCCTCACCCTGGTTGAAGATGTCGTCGCGGTTGATCACCTTGTTGATCGCCTGGCGCAGCTTCGGGTCGTTCCAGGGCGCCTTCTCGGTGTTGAACCACAGGCCGTGCACGGCCAGCTGCGCGGGGAACCACAGCTTGTAGTGCTGCGGGTCCTTGTTCGTGTAGACGGCCTTGTAGTTCGGGATGAACACGAAGCTCCACTCGGCCGCACCGTTGACCAGCGCGTTGACCTGCGCGTTGTTGTCGGTGTAGGAGGTGTAGCGGATCTCCTTGACCTTCGGCGCTTCCTGCCAGTAGCCGCTGTCGCGCCGCACGACGATCATCGTCTGCGGGGTGGCCGACTTGAGCGTGTACGGGCCGGTGCCGATCGGGTTCTTGACGAGGTCGAGCGCCGGGTCCTTGACGTCCTTCCAGACGTGCTTCGGCACGACGAGCGTCTGCAGGATCTTGACCTGGTTGACGAACTGCGAGTTGTCGAAGGCCAGGGTGACCTGGTTGCCGGCCGCGGTGATGTCCTTGTACGGGACGGCGTCGACGTTCAGCGCCTTGTTGTCGCGCAGCAGCTGGAAGGTGTAGGCGACGTCCTCGGCGGTCATCGGCTGGCCGTCGGAGAACTTGACGCCGTCACGGACGGTCAGGACCAGCTTCTTGTAGTTGTCCGACCAGTCCCACTTCGTGGCCAGCCACGGCTTGCCCGGCTCCTGCGGCTTGACGCGGTTGAGCATGACGAGGGGCTCGTAGATCATCCACCGGTAGCCCATGTTCGACAGGGCGGAGGTCTCCAGGAACGGGTTGTTGTTCTCCGCCTGCGGGCCGTCCGGCTTGCCGACGTTGAGCACGGCGTCGGGATTGCTCTGGGCGGCGTTCGAACTGCCGCCGCTGCACGCGGTCAGGCCTCCGACGGCCATCACGGCTACGAGCGCTGCGACGATGGAGCGCTTGACTCGCATCGGTTCCTCCTGGTCATCGACGACTACTTGCTGTCGACTGGTAGCGAGCCCCGACCGCCGGCGACCGAACGACGCCCCGAAGTCAACCCGGGTGACTCGGGTCACGTCAATAACACGGCGGTAACGTTTTGTACCTAAGTTTAAGTACTGAAAGAACGGCCGGTCTGGACCTATTGGTCGGACGATTCCTTGCGAGGCAAAGGTTTCAGCCGGTCCGGCCGCCGTTCGCCAGCAGCTGGGCGATCGGCAGCGTGGCCGCGCCGAGTGCGACCGCCTCCGGCCCGAGCCGGCCCAGGACGACCTCGGTGCGCTCGGCCAGGTAGTCCAGGGCGTGCCGGCCGACGGCGTCCCGGACCGCGGGCAGGATCGCCGGTCCCATGATCGCCCCCGCCGAGCCGGAAAGCACCACCCGATCGGGGCTGAGCAGGTTGATCAGGTTGGCGATGCCGATGCCCAGGTACTCGCCGGTCTCGGCGAGCACCTCGGCGGCCGGGCCGCCCCGCGGGGCTTCGGCCACGATCCGCGCCAGCTCGACGTCGCTTTCGTCCCCGATGACCGGTTCCTTGCCGACGCGGGCGGCGTAGTGGCGGACGACCGCCTCGGTGCCGACGTAGGCCTCCAAGCAGCCGTGCGAGCCACACCGGCAGGCCGCGCCGGCCGCCTTGACGACGGTGTGGCCCCACTCGCTGGTCGTGATGCCGGGGTGCGAGCGCCCGGCGGTCGCGACGGCCGCCCCGACGCCGACGCCGAGCAGGGCGACGATGGCGCGTTCGGCGCCCCGGCCGGCTCCCCGCCAGGTCTCCGCCTGGCCCAGGGTGCGGGCGCGGTTGTCGAGGTGGAGGGGCGCCTGGATGTGGGGGTGGATCAGCTCGGCGAAGTCCACCCCGCGCCAGCCGAGGGTGGGCGCGTGCACGATCCCGCCGTCGCGGACCGCGCCCGGCACGCCGATGCCGACGCCGAACACCGCGTCCGGATCGCCGCCTTCGAGCACTTCGGCGATGCCGGTGCGCACCAGCCCGGCCACCTCGTCCGGGTCGAGCCGGGTGCCGACCAGCGGGTGGCGCACGGTGCCGAGGGTGCCGAGCGCGCAGTCGAACAGGCCGACTTCGACGTGCGTCTCGCTGACGTCGACCCCCACGACCTGCCCGAAGTCCGGCCGCACGGCCAGCAGCGTCCGCGGCCGCCCGCCGTCCGATTCGACCGATCCGGCTTCGGCGACGACGCCGTCCGCGATGAGCTCGGAAACGACGTTGGTAACGGTGGCGGCCGACAGTCCCGATTCAGCTACCAGTTCCAGTCTGCTGACGGGACCGCGGAGGTAGAGCGAGGAGAGCAGCGCCGCGCGGTTGTGCCGCCTGAGGTCACGGGTCGTCTGGCGCACCACCTGGGTCACCGGGAGGATTCTGCCAGACCGCGGCCCCGCCACCATGGGTTCGGGACTTAGTTCACCACTTAATACATAGCCACAACTTACGGTGATCAGGCATCCTGTCAGTGAGCCGGTAAGAGTCCAGATGGGTTGCCCATGGCGAGCAAGCGCACCACCGTCCGCGATCTGCGGCGGCACAACCGATCCCTGCTGCTGTCGAAACTGTACTTCGACGGCCCGCTGTCGAGGCACGAACTCAGCCAGCTCACCGGATTGAGTGCCGCCACGGTCAGTAACGTGACCGCCGAACTGGGCGAAGAACGCCTGATCACCGAAGCCGGCCAGGTCGAATCGGACGGCGGCCGCCCCCGGGTGCTCCTGCGCGTGGACCCGGCGTACGGGCACGTCGCGGGTGTCGACATCGGCGAAACGGGCGTCAAGGTGGAGCTGTTCGACCTGGCGATGAACCGCCTGGCGACGGTCGAGCACCCCCTCCCGAAGGCCCCGGACCCGGCGACGGCGGTCGAGCAGGTGACGTCCGGGCTGCGCGAGGTGTTCGCGAGCGCGGGCATCGACGAGCCGGGCGTGCTCGGCGTCGGCATCGGCGTGCCGGGAACGGTCGAGCAGGGCACGGAGGTGCTGGTCCACGCCCCGACGGTCGGCTGGGACGCGGTGCCGTTCGCCTCGCTGCTGGTCGACGCCGGCGTGGGGTTACCGCTGTTCATCGACAACGGAGCGAAGACCCAGGGCCAGGCGGAGATGTGGTTCGGCGCGGGCCGGGGGGCGCGCCACGCGGTGATCGCCCTGCTCGGTTCGGGCGTCGGAGCGGCGGTGGTGACGGACGGGACGACGTACCGGGGTTCGACGAGCAGCGCGGGCGAGTGGGGCCACACAACGATCGCGTACGGCGGTCAGGAGTGCCGCTGCGGTTCACGCGGGTGTTTGGAGGCGTACATCGGCGCGGGAGCGGTCTTGGCGAGGTACCGCAGGGCACGCGGAAAGGACATAACGGGCGAGGACGAGCAGGCCCAGTTCTCGGCGTTGCTGGCGGCGGCCCCGAAGTCCAAGACGGCGGCCCGCGTACTCGACGAGACGGCGGGTTATTTGGGAGCGGGCATCGCGAACTTGATCAACTTGTTCAACCCGGAGCGCATAGTGATCGGCGGCTGGGCAGGCTTGGCCCTGGGCGACCAGCTCCTGCCCCGCATCCGCGAGGCGGCGGGCGAGCACGCGCTGAGGCACCCGTTCAGCCAGACATCGATCCAGCTGGGATCGCTGGGCTTGGACGCGGTGGCCACGGGAGCGGCCACCCTGCCGGTGGCGGACCTGCTGGAGCAAGGGGCGACATCGAGGATCGCCAAGCCGGGCACCTCCGGCACCCCGAACTCCGACGCGGCGTGAGTGCCGGGGTGAGCCAGGCATAGCCGCGCCCCACCCGGCGGCCCACCCATCCGGCGGCCCACCCACCCGGCGGCCCACCCACCCAGCGGCCCACCCACCCAGCGGCCCACCCACCCAGCGGCCCACCCACCCAGCGGCCCACCCACCCAGCGGCCCACCCACCC